>DATEQI010000350.1:0-8034 GCA_035272805.1 Alphaproteobacteria bacterium
CGGTACCCGCCCCGCCCAAGGCCGGGGGCTTCCTTCCGATAGGCGGCAAGCGCGCGATCACCATGCTGGCACTGCGCCATCTCCATGAGGTGGCACCCGCACCGGTCGAGATTGTGCCCCTGCCGCCGGGAGCCTCCTTCGGGCGCGTCCGCATCGCGGCCGAGGGTTGCACGCTTTGCCTTGCCTGCGTGAGCGCCTGCCCCACCTCGGCTTTGCTCGACAACCCCGACAAGCCGCAATTGAGCTTCGTCGAGCAGGCCTGCATCCAGTGCGGCCTGTGCAAGGTGACCTGTCCCGAGAAGGTGATCACGCTCGAGCCGCGCCTTGCCTTCGGGGAGGCCGCGCGGGGCGCTGTCGTCCTCAAGGAAGAGGAGCCTTTCCTCTGCGTCCGCTGCGGCAAGCCCTTCGCGACCCGCTCGACGATCGAGAAGGTGATGGGCAGGCTCGCCGGCAGCCACTGGATGTACCAGGACGAGGCGCGCATCGAGCGCATGAAGATGTGCGAGGATTGCCGCGTCATCGACGCCTTCGAGAGCGAGACCCCGCCGCTTGCGACGCGCCCGCGTCCGCGCACGCGCACCACCGAGGACTATCTCAAGGAGCGCGAAATCGAGGCCAAGCGCAAGGAGCTGCGCGCGGAGTGGGAGGCCAAGCGCAAGGAGGGGGAAGACAAGCCGGAGGGCCCGGGCAAGGGCTGAGCAGCACTTGATCTTTCGGCATTTTGACAGGCGGGCAAAGGAAGCCTACATATTGCGGGTCGGGTAACGCCAACGAGGGACGCGGGCAAGACCGTCGCCATGACAGAGACGCCGCTGATCGACCCCTTCGAGCGCCGCATCACCTACCTCAGGGTCTCGGTGACGGACCGCTGCGACTTCCGCTGCGCCTATTGCATGACGGAAGACATGACCTTTCTGCCCAAGGCCGAGATCTTGACGCTCGAGGAGCTGGAGCGCGCGTGCAAGGCCTTCGTGCGGCTCGGGGTCGGGAAGCTGCGCTTGACCGGCGGCGAGCCGCTGGTGCGGCGCAACATCATGAGCCTGTTCCGCGGGCTCGGCAGGCTCGTGGCGTCGGGCGAGCTCAAGGAGCTGACGCTCACCACCAACGGCAGCCAGCTCGAGCGCTATGCCGCCGAGCTCCATGACTGCGGCGTGCGCCGCGTCAATGTCTCCCTCGACACGCTCGAGCCCGCGAAGTTCACCGCCATCACCCGCTGGGGCGAGCTCGACAAGGTTCTGGCGGGCATCGCCGCGGCCAAGGCCGCCGGCCTCAAGGTCAAGATCAACACGGTGGCGCTCAAGGGCGTCAACGACGAGGAGGCGCTCAAGCTCGTCGGCTGGGCCCACGGGCAGGGCCACGACATCACCTTCATCGAGGTGATGCCCATGGGCGAGATGGGGAGTGCCGTCCGTCTCGACCAGTATCTGCCGCTTTCCATGCTGCGCGCGAGACTGGCCCAAGCCTGCGCGCTCGAGGAGAGCGACTACCGCACGGGCGGCCCGGCGCGCTACTTCACCGCGCGCGAGACCGGCGGCCGCATCGGCTTCATCACGCCGATGACGCACAACTTCTGCGAGGCCTGCAACCGGGTCCGGCTCACCTGCACCGGCACGCTCTTCATGTGCCTCGGCCAGGAGGATGCGGCGGACCTGCGCGCCCCCCTGCGCGCGAGCGACGACGACGCGCTTCTCTTGGCCGCCATCCGCGAGGCGATCCGGCGCAAGCCCAAGGGCCACGACTTCGTCATCGACCGGCGCCAGCTGCGCCCCGCGGTCGCGCGCCATATGAGCGTCACCGGCGGCTGAGGCCACACTCGCCGACGAAGCAGACGCTACCCCACAAAGACAGGTCAGCAGCCCCTGCCTCTGCCGGAGTCAGCTGCAGCACTGCGGAGCGCTTCGTTCCTTCGACCGCCCGAGAGGTTTTGTTGCACGGACGAAGGCGCTCATGAATTTTCCGTCGACCTGCGGGGCGAGAGCGTCCACATCAATCCCCTTGCCGGTCAAGAATTCCCTCGCGTCTTCGACGTTGTAGACGCGCGTCGGATCGATGCCGATGGCCTCAAAGCCCGCGCGTGCGAGCTTTTCGGAATATTCCGCATCCGTCAGCGCGCCGGCGATGCAACCGACCCATAGCAGCAGGTCATGTCTGATCTCAGCCGGCACCTGGCCACGGGTGACCACGTCGGAGACGGCGAAGCGGCCGCCCGGCTTGAGCACTCGAAATGCTTCGCGAAGCACCCGGTCCTTGTCGCCTGAGAGGTTGATGACGCAGTTCGAGATCACGACATCGACCGAATTGTCGGGCAACGGAATATGCTCGATCTCGCCTTTGAGAAATTCCGCGTTTTCGATGCCGGCCTTGCGCTGATTCTCGCGGGCGAGCGCCAGCATCTCATCGGTCATATCGAGACCATAGGCCTTGCCGTTGGGGCCGACCCGACGCGCGGAGAGCAGCACGTCGATGCCACCGCCCGAGCCGAGGTCGAGGACGATCTCTCCGGGTGCCAACTGCGCCAATGCAGTCGGGTTGCCGCAGCCGAGGGAAGCGAGCACGGCGGCATCGGGCAATGCGGCGGTTTCTCCGTCATTGTAGAGATTGGACGTGATCGGTGAGCTGCGATCGCGGGCCGCCGATGTCCCGCAGCACGAGCCCGCCTGCGAGCTCACGCGCAACGCGGCCTGGCTGTATTTCGACCTGACCGCCTCTTTTACGTTGATCTCGCTCATGGTCCTCGCTCCTTGCCAAACGGGACGATTCTCCCGGGCTGAACGGCTTTGTTGCGCGTGCAGCATTCGGCGTAGAGAAACGCCAGCAGCTCGCGCAACGCATCCGCATTCGCCGAATAGCGCAAATACGTCCCCTCGCGGCGGACCCTCACCAGTTCCTCGTGCTTGAGCTTCTCCAGGTGGTGCGACAGCGTGGACGCCGGGATATCGAGCTCGGTGCCGATCTCGCCGACGACCATCCCGTCAGGATGCGCCGAAAGCAGCAGTCGCATGATGCGCAGCCGCGCATCCGTCCCCATCGCCGAGAACATGTCTGCGAAACGGCTGATTTGCTCGTCCGATTGCTGAGTGCCCATGCGCAGCCTGGGGTCCATGCTTCTATAATAATAGAATTATCGAATAAGTCAACGGCGTTCTCGGGTTTTCAGTGCCCCGACGCCAGCCAATCGGTGATCACGGCCGGTGCCGATGTGGCGGGCTCGAACGAGGGGTCGGGTAAGGAACTGGAAGGTCTATAGCTCGCTCGCGCCGCTCGGCTACATTTCGAACAGCCGCAATGCCGCCGAGAGTGCGCCATATGAGCGTCACCGGCGGCTGAGCGGGCTCAGCGCGGGCTCGAGGTAGATCGCGGAAAGAGACCATATAACTAAAATAATAGTTGCTTTCGGCGCCGCCATGGCGTATATGACGAGCCATGCAAGCCGACACCGCCGCCAAGGTCTTCGCCGAGCTGGGCAATCGCACGCGCCTCGACATCCTGCGCCTTCTGATCAAGGCGGGGCGCGAGGGGCTCCCAATCGGCGACATTCAGGCCCGGCTCGACATCCCGGCCTCGACGCTCGCCTTCCACCTGCGCGGTCTCGTCGGCGCCGGCCTGGTCGGACAGCAAAAGCAAGGCCGCATGGTGCTGTGCCGGCCCTCTTTCGACCGGGTCAACGAGGCGATCGCCTTCCTCAAGGAGGAATGCTGCACGGGAGTCGGGTTGCCGGCCTCCCGGCGTCGGAAAGCGGCGTGAGGGTGTTTTTTTGCCGCTTAATAACTATATAACTAGTTATATCGATATGAAACGCGACCACGGAGGATGCCATGTCAGACCACAGCCCCATCGGTTCATGCTGCGCCCGCCCGAGCTTCAGCCTTGCCGCGGGCGTCGACGACCGCCCCCGCGTTGCCCGGCAGGTTCCTTCGGCCGTTCTGGCCGCTCTGGCGGCACTCCAGCTCGCCGTGCGACGGATCGCCGTGCGACGGATCGCCGTGCGACGGATCGTCGGCGCGCTCGCGGATGGCGCGCGCAGGATCGACCGCGTCGTCCTCGCCCTCGCCCTCATGCTGGCCGCCCTCGCGCTTTTCTCGCCCCGCCAGTCATTGACGAGCCTCGCTTTCGTGCGGGCCGAGCTGGGCTCGATGGCGCCCTGGTTCGCCGTCGCGGTGTTTTTCGCGGCGGGGGCCAAGGCGACAGGGGCTGACGCTCTCCTCGCCCGCGCCTTCTCCGGCCGGGAGGCATACACGGTCGTGGCCGCCTCGCTGCTCGGCGCCCTCTCGGCCTTCTGTTCCTGCGGCGTCATCCCGATCATCGCGGCGATGCTCGCTTCCGGCGTCCCGCTCGCGCCGGTCATGGCTTTCTGGCTCAGCTCGCCGCTCATGGATCCCAACATGTTCATGCTGACGGCGGTCAATCTCGGCCTCGGGTTCGCCGTCGCCAAGACGCTCTCGGCCATCGGCATCGGCCTGCTCGGCGGCTACGCCACCTTGGCGGCTACGCGTGGCGGCCTGCTGACCGACGCTTTGCGGGCGGCACCGCGATCGGCTTGTGCTGTCAAGGCGGCACAGAAGGTGCTGGCGCCGCAGCCGCCGGTTTGGCGCTTCTGGGAGGAGGGCGGGCGGGCGCAGAGCTTCCTCGCCCAGGCCGCAACGACCGGCTGGTTCCTCGTCCGTTGGCTAGCGCTCGCCTTCTTCCTCGAGAGCCTGATGTCCGCCTACGTGCCGGGAGGCGCAATCGCCAGCCTCTTGGGCGGCGACGGCTTCGCGGCGATCCCGGCGGCGGTCGTGCTCGGCGTGCCGGCCTATCTCAACGGCTATGCGGCGATCCCGCTGGTCAAGGGCCTGATCGAGCTCGGCATGAGCCCTGCCGTCGGCCTCACCTTCATGATCGCCGGCGCCGTGACGAGCATCCCGGCGGCGATCGCGGTATGGGTCCTCGTGAGGCCCCGCGTATTTGCCTTCTACCTGGGCCTCGCCGCGATCGGCACGCTTGCCGCCGGTTATTCCTATGCGCTCGTCTTGGCCGCGGGGTGAGACATGCCCGCGGGCGGCGCGCCTTTTAGGCCGCACCGGCCGTGACGCCGAGGAGCGGGATTGACGCCGGCGATACATTTCCATATTATTCGAACTATGGAAAAGAGAAACGCCCTCGCCGCCCTTGCCGGGCTCGCCCATGAGAGCCGCCTCGACATCTACCGGCTTCTGATCGAGGCCGGGCCCGCCGGCATGCCCGCCGGCGAGATCGGCTCGCACCTCGGTCTGGCGCCGGCGACGCTTTCCTTCCACCTCAAGGACCTCAAGAGCGCCGGGCTGCTCGACTGCGAGCGCGACGGCCGCTCGCTCATCTATTCGGCCGACTTCGGCCGCATGAACGCGCTCATCGCCTATTTGACCGAGAACTGCTGCGGCGGCAACCCCGAAGCCTGTGCCGCCCTACCCCTTGCTATCGCAAAATCACCAGCGAGAGGAGCCCTCCGTCATGAAGCGCCTTCACGTGCACGTCGCCGTTAACGACCTCGCTCAGTCGATCCGCTTCTATTCGACCCTCTTCGGCGCCGAGCCCACGCTCGCCAAACCCGACTACGCCAAATGGATGCTCGAGGAGACGCGCTACGGCGAGGGTGGGGCGCTCGACAAGCTCAAGCGAGCGAGCGAGGCGGGGGCTCAAGTCTGCTGCGAGCCGCCGCCCTTGGCCACAGCATCCGAAGTTGCGGCAAAAGTCTCCTGCTGCGGCTAGCGCGGCACCGGGGTGCGCCATGACGGACCGCATCTTCAATGTGCTTTTCCTCTGCACGGGGAACTCGGCGCGCAGTCTCATGGCCGAGTCCCTGCTCAACTACTGGGGCAAGGGCCGCTTCCGCGCCTTCAGCGCCGGCAGCCATCCGAAGCCGTCGCCGCACCCTTACGCGATCGACATCCTTGAAAGGCTGCGCCTGCCGACGGACGGCCTCCACAGCAAGAGCTGGGAGGTCTTCGCAGCACCGGGGGCGCCTCAGATGGACTTCGTCTTCACGGTCTGCGACCAGGCGGCGAACGAGCCCTGCCCGGCGTGGCCGGGACAGCCGATGACCGCGCATTGGGGCATGGCCGACCCGGCGGCGGTCGCGGGCAGCGAGCGGGAGAAGCGCGAGGCCTTCCGCCGGGCCCTGCGCGAGCTCGAGAACCGCATCAAGATCTTCGTCAATTTGCGCGTCGAGGCCTTGAGCCGCATCGCGCTCAAGCAAAAGGTCGACGAGATCGGCCGTGTCAACGTTGTCAAGCCGGTCAAGGAAGGCGCCTGAGGCCCGCCCGGCGTGGCGCGGCCGCGTCGCCCATCTCGGCGTCGTCGAACGCTATCTTTCGCTGTGGGTGGCGCTCTGCATCGTGGCCGGCATTGCGCTCGGGCGCTTCATGCCGACGCCCTTCGCGATTCTCGGCCGCACCGCCGTGGCACAGGTCAATCTGCCGGTCGCCGTGCTCGTCTGGCTCATGATCGTCCCGATGCTGCTCAAGATCGATTTCGGCGCGCTGCATCGGGTGCGGGAGCATTGGCGCGGCATCGGCGTGACGCTTTTCATCAATTGGGCGGTCAAGCCTTTCTCGATGGCTCTGCTCGCGTGGATTTTCATCGCTCATCTCTTCGCACCCCTCCTGCCCGCGGACCAGCTTCCCTCCTACACCGCCGGGCTCATCCTGCTCGCGGCGGCACCCTGCACGGCGATGGTCTTCGTGTGGAGCAATCTGGTCGAGGGCGAGCCGCACTTCACGCTCAGCCAGGTGGCGCTCAACGACACCATCATGGTCGTCGCTTTTGCTCCGCTTGTGGGGCTTCTGCTCGGGCTTTCCGCAATCGCGGTACCGTGGCAGACCCTGCTGCTCTCGGTTCTGCTCTATATCGTGATCCCGGTGATCGCCGCGCAAATTTGGCGCCGAGGCCTCTTGGCGCACGGCGGCTCGGCGCGACTCGCGGCCATGCTCAAGCGGCTTGGGCCGATATCGCTCGGGGCCCTGCTGTCGACGCTCGTGCTGCTCTTCGGTTTCCAGGGTGAGCAGATACTCCGGCAGCCGCTGGTGATTTTGCTCCTGGCGGTGCCGATCCTTATCCAGGTCTATCTGAACGCCGGCCTCGCCTATTGGCTGAACCGGACGCTGGGTGTCGCCCATTGTGTCGCCGGACCCTCGGCGCTCATTGGTGCAAGCAATTTCTTCGAGCTCGCCGTTGCCACGGCGATAGCGCTCTTCGGCCTCAACTCCGGTGCCGCACTCGCGACCGTCGTCGGTGTGCTCATCGAGGTGCCGGTGATGCTCTCGGTCGTTCGGATCGTGTCCGCAACGAAGGGTTGGTACGAGCACGCCTGAGGACGATTGATCGGCGCTGCATGCGTCGTAGCGCTCTGCGGCTGGCTCTTTGCGAAGGAGCCTGCCGGACCATAGTCCGGTCGATGCGCGGCTTGGCCCTTGCTTCGCGCGGCGTTCTACTTGATCTCGACCTGATGGGCGAGCGTCTTGCCGTCGGACCAGGTCAGCTGCGTGAAGCCGAGCAGCTTGCAGAGATCGAAGAAGTTGTAGACGGCGCTGACCGCGTTCTCCTTGAAGTAGGGCGTGAGCCGCGCGATCGCGGTCAGCATCGCGAAGAGCGCGCGCGCCCGATAGAGCGTGTTGTAGGCGCTGTCGGTAATCGCGACGATGATCAGCCTGTTGGCCTCGTCCCCCTTGGCGAACATGATGAACTGCGGCGCATAGTGGTAGTTCAGCATTTCCCGCGTCATGCCGATGACGAAGCCGAGGCGGCGCTCGCGCGTGGAGTCGGCGAGCGTGGTAGCTATGGAGCGATAGACCTCGCGCGACTGCGGCGGGGGGTAATAGTAGTTGGCGTCCCGGTCGCTCGCGCGCTCGGCCTCGGCGGCCGGCGGGGTCGTTTGCGCCCGTGCCTCGGCTAGAATCCCGACGCCGGCCAGTGCCAGGAGCGTCAGCGCAAACATCCTCGAAAGCCATTCGGTCATTAAGGTCCCCCTCGGCTTGACGCCCGGCCACGATGAGCCGGAGCCGCACCCTTGGCAAGGCC
>DATEQI010000351.1:0-9362 GCA_035272805.1 Alphaproteobacteria bacterium
AGCCGAGGAGGCCCAGGCCGTCGAGGGAGAAGATGACCTCGATCAAGAGGGCGCCCGTGAAGAGGATGCCGATGAAGGCGCCGGGGAAGCCCGAGATCACGATCAGCATGCCGTTGCGGAAGACGTGATTGTAGAGCACGCGCCGCTCGGAAAGGCCCTTGGCGCGCGCGGTGAGCACGTACTGCTTGCTGATCTCGGCCAGGAACGAGTTCTTGGTCAGCATGGTGAGCGAGGCGAAGCCGCCGATCACGAGGGCCAGGATGGGCAGGAACATGTGCCAGAGATAATCCGTGATCCGGTGCAGGAGATCGAGCTGGTGCCAGTTCTCGGAGACGAGGCCGCGGAGCGGGAACCACTGGACGTAGCTGCCGCCCGCGAAGAGCACGATGAGGAGGATGGCGAAGAGGAAGCTCGGGATCGAGTAGCTCACCACGATGACGGCGCTCGTCCACACGTCGAAACGCGAGCCGTCGCGCACCGCCTTCGCGATGCCGAGCGGAATCGAGATGAGATAGACGAGAAGCGTGGTCCAGAGGCCGAGCGAGATCGAGACGGGCATCTTGTCGAGCACCAGGCTCACCACGCTCTGGTCGCGGAAGAAACTCTGCCCGAAGTCGAAGCGCAGGTAGTCTCCCATCATGAGGAGGAAGCGCTTCCACATCGGCTGGTCGAAGCCGAACTGATGCTCGAGGCGCTTGACGAGCTGCGGATCGAGCCCGCGCGCGCCGCGGTACTTGCTGGCAGCCGCCCCCGGTGCCGGGGCCTGCGCGGCCGCGGTCTCCCCGCCCGGCCCCGAGATGCGCGCGACCGCGCTCACCGCCGTGCCCTGGATCTGGGCGATGGCCTGCTCGACGGGCCCGCCGGGGGCCGCCTGGATGATCACGAAGTTGACCACCATGATCCCGAGCAGCGTCGGAATGATGAGGAGCAGGCGTCGGATGATATAGGCGAGCATCGGGCGTTCAGCTCATCTTTCCCGGATCGGCATCATCTTCCGGCAGAGCAAGAATTGCTGGATTGCTTCGCCTTCGGCTCGCAATGACGCGGATCCCATATAATCCGTCATTGCGAGGAGGCGTAGCCGACGAAGCAATCCAGAGACAAGTTCGATTTCCACCGTGCCCGCCATGCGTCCGTGCTGCGGACTCCCCTACTTCGTCTTGAGCGCCGCCGCCTTGGCCGGATCGACCCACCAATCGTCGATGAAGCCGAGCGCGTATTTGGGCGAGATCTTGGGCCGCCCGAACTTGTCCCAAAAGGCCGCGCGGAAGTAGGTGATGTGCCAGTGGGGGATGACGTAGTGGTGCCACAGCAGCACGCGGTCGAGCGCATGCGTGCGCGTCACGAGCGCGTCCCGGTCGGGTGCCGAGATCACGAGGTCGACGAGCTGGTCGATCGCCTTGTCCTTGATGCCGATGAGGTTGCGGCCGCCGGGGATATCGGCGCTCTCCGAGCCCCTGAAGTCGCGCTGCTCGTTCCCGGGCGAGAGCGATTCCCCGAAGGTCCCCACGATCATGTCGAAATCGAAGTTGTCGAGGCGGTTCTTGTACTGCGCGGTGTCGACCGTGCGAATGTGCGCATCGACGCCGAGGCGGTTGAGGTTCTGTACGAAAGGCTCGGTGATGCGCTCGAAGGCCGGCTCGTCGAGCAGGACCTCGAAGGCGAGCGGCGCTCCCTTGGCATCGACCATCTTGCCGTCCTTGACCGTCCAGCCGGCTGCCGCGAGGAGCTTGAAGGCAATCGCGAGGTTGGGCCGGATGTTGCCCGAGCCGTCGGTCTTGGGCGCCTCATATTCCTTGGTGAAGACCTCCTCGGGGATCTCTCCCTTGAGCGGCTCGAGGAGCTCGAGCTCCTCAGCCCTCGGCAGGCCGTGCGAGGCGAGCTCGGAGTTGGAGAAGTAGCTCTCCGTGCGCGCGTACTGCCCATAGAAGAGCGTCTTGTTGCTCCATTCGAAATCGAAGGCGTAGGCGAGGGCCGAGCGCACCCGCGCATCTTTGAAGATGTCGCGGCGGATGTTGTAGACGTAGCCCTGCATGCCCTGCGGCTCCTCGTTCGGGATCTCCTCCTTCTTGATGCGGCCGTCGCGCACGGCGGGCGCGTCGTAGCCGGTCGCCCAGAACTTCGACATGTTCTCCTGGCGGAAGTCGTAATCGCCGGCCTTGAACGCCTCGAGCGACACGTTCTCGTCGCGGTAATAGTCGATGCGGATGCGGTCGAAGTTGTAGCGCCCCTTGTTGACCGGCAGGTCCTTGCCCCAATAGTCCTTCACCCGCTCGAGCGTGATCGAGCGTCCCGGATCCGTCGCCGTCACCTTGTAGGGGCCGCTGCCAAGCGGTGCCTCCAACGTCGTCTTCTCGAAGTCGTGGCTCTCGTAATATTTCTTCGAGAGCACCTGGAGCTGGCCGAGGATGAGCGGCAGCTCGCGGTTGTCGCCGGGTGCAAAGCTGAACTTGACCTTGCGCTCGCCCAGCTTCTCCGCCTTCGCGACGCTGTGGTAGTAGGCGGCATAGAAGGGATGGCCCTTGGCCTTGAGCGTGTCGAAGCTCCAGATCACGTCGTCCGCGGTGATCGGGCTGCCGTCGTGAAAGCGCGCCTCGGGCCGGAGCGTGAAAATGACCGAGGAGCGGTCCTTGGGCACCTCGATCGTCTCGGCGACGAGGCCGTACTCGCTGAAGGCCTCGTCCTCGCTCGGGGCCATGAGAGTGTCGAAGGTGAGACCCGTGCCCGCGGCCGTGACCCCCTTGAGGATGAAGGGATTGAGGCTGTCGTAGGTGCCGATCGCGGCCTCGCGCACCTCGCCTCCCTTGGGCGCCTCCGGGTCGGTATAGTCGAAATGGGCGAAGCCCGGCTTGTATTTGACGTCGCCATGCATGGCGATGCCCGGGCCGGCGAAGTCCGCGTCCTCGGCGAGCGCGGGTGTGCCGGAGAAAAGGGCGAGAAGGGCTAAGCTGGCGGCTCTGGCGTAAGGCATGGCGGTCCCCGGCACGAGGTTGACGCGGCGAGCGGGCGAAGCTGCTCAACATGGCCATTTCCCTCGCCGCCAGCAAGCCAAACTGCGGCAGCGAGGCACCTCAGCCGCCGGCCTCGGAGAGCAATCGCAACGCCTCCGCATGCGCGCGCGCGTCGCCTGCCGCGAGCACGCGGCCGTCCGAGTGGAGGCCGAGGGGAACCCCGCGCCAGTCGCTGATCATCCCACCCGCTCCCTCGAGCACCGGGATGAGCGCGCAATAGTCATAGAGCTTGAGCCCGCCCTCGACGACGAGGTCGGCGAAACCGCTCGCGACGAGCCCGTAGCCGTAGCAGTCCGTGCCGAAGAGGGCGAGCTTCGCCTTCGTGCGCACGCGCTCATAGGCGGCCGCGTCGTTGGCACTCGCGAACATGTAGGGCGAGGTCGTATAGAGGACGGCTTTGGCGACGCTCTCGCAAGCGCGCGTCTTGGCCACAGCACCGTTGAAGAGGCTGGCGCTGCCGCGGGCACCCGTCCAACGCTCGCGAAGGGCCGGATGATTGATGACGCCGAGGACGGCGCGCCCTTCGTGAAGAAGCGCTATGAGGGTGCCGAAGAGGGGCTTGCCGGTGATGAAGGACTTGGTGCCGTCGATGGGATCGAGCACCCAGACGTAGGGAGCGCCCGGGTTCTTGGCGCCATGCTCCTCGCCGATGATGCCGTGGTCGGGGAAGTGCGTCTCGATGCGCCGGCGCATGGCCGTCTCGGCCTCGCGGTCGGCGATGGTGACGGGAGAGAGGTCGGCCTTGTCGTGGACGGCGAGCTCGCTGCGGAAGTAGCGCAAGATGATCTCCCCGCTCTCGTCGGCAAGACGTGCGGCGAGGCGGAGGAAATCTTCGATCCCGGCTGCGGCCATGGCGGGGAAGTGTGGGGGAAAGCGCGCGGCTTGCCAAGGGCTCGCTCGTCCTTCGAGACGGGCCTTCGGCCCTCCTCAGGACGAGGAAACTCGCTGGATCTTTAGGCCGCCTCACCCTGAGGAGCGCGCGAAGCGCGCGTCTCGGTGCGCCGGGAGACCGGCAAGGAGTAGATGGTGAAAGTCCATCGCAGTGAAGGAGTAGCGAACCACACTGTCCCCGAGTCATGCGGGGCACGCCGCGAGGCGTGCGTCGAAGCGTTGACAGGGGAGCGCATAGGCCAGCCATTGAGCCGCGAAAGTCTGCCCCGGGGTGCCGACGCCTTCGAGACGGCGGAAGGCCACACGGGCGGGGGCGTGAGCGCAAGCCGCCGCCTGACCCTGCGCGGTCTGAGACCCTGGCATGTGCGGACGCTCCTTGCGCGGGAACCGGGAGATCTCCCGTCTGGCCACCGGCGAGAGCCGAGTGGTCCGCATCGGGAAGGCGCGAGCCGAAGCCGATGATGCACGGAGGGGAGAAGTCGGACTCTGCCGTAGTAGCTGGGAAGCCGGCGAAGGCCGCCGTTGCCGCGGCGACCGAGCCGAGGGAGCCAAGGGCGGGGGCCGAGGGGAACGCGGGCCAGGCCGACACGCACCGGACACAGGGACGGGCGAGCGTGTTCCCCGGGCTGGAGCGCGTGCGGACAGCCGCGAGGCTGAAGAAGGAGGAGAGGTTCACGGCACTGCTCCACCACGTCGACGAGGCCCTGCTGCGGTTTGCCTATCAGGCGCTGCGGCGGGATGCGGCGGCGGGGGTGGACGGGGTGACGTGGCGGGAGTACGGCGGCGAGGGTCTCGAGCAGCGTCTGATGATCCTCAAGGACCGTCTCCACCGCGGCGCCTTTCGGGCGCTGCCGTCGCGGCGGGTCTTCATCCCGAAGCCCGACGGACGGCAACGGCCACTCGGCATTGCCGCGCTGGAGGACAAGATCGTCCAGCGCGCGGTGGTCGAGGTGCTGAACGCGATCTGGGAGGAGGACTTCCTCGGGTTCAGCTACGGCTTCCGACCGGGCCGCGGCCCGCATGACGGGCTCGACGCGCTCTATGTCGGGATTACCCGAAGGCCGGTGAACTGGGTGGTGGATGCCGACATCGCCGCGTTCTTCGACACGGTGCGCCATGACTGGCTCATCCGCTTCGTCGAGCGGCGGGTCGGTGACCCGCGCGTTCTCCGCCTGATCCGCAAATGGCTGAAGGCCGGGGTGATGGAAGACGGGGTAGTACGCGTCGGGACGACGGGAACGCCGCAAGGTGCGGTGATCTCGCCGCTCCTGGCGAACATCTACCTGCACTGTGTCTTCGACCTCTGGGCGCATCGCTGGCGTTGCCGCGAGGCGCAAGGGGCCGTCATCCTGGTGCGCTATGCCGACGACATCGTCGCCGGCTTCGAGCACCGGGCCGATGCCGAGCGGTTCATGGCGGGCATGCGCGGGCGTCTGGGCGCGTTCGGGCTGAAGCTTCAACCGGACAAGACCCGCCTCGTCGAGTTCGGCCGACACGCGGCCGAGGCCCGGCGGCGGCGCGGCCTCGGCAAGCCCGAGACCTTCGACTTCCTCGGCTTCACCCACATCTGCGGGGTGACCCGGAAGGGCAGGTTCTCGCTGCACCGGAAGACGCGGCGCGACCGCCTGCGGGCCAAGCTGCGCGAGGTCAAAGAGACCCTGCGCCGCCGCCTGCATGAGCCGATCGAGGCGCAAGGTGCCTGGCTGCGGCAGGTGGTGCGCGGCTTCTTCGCCTATCACGCCGTGCCGAACAACATCCAGGCGCTCGGCGCCTTCCGGCGTCACGTCGGCCGGCTGTGGGGACGGTCGCTCCGCCGCCGCAGCCAGAAGGACGGCACGCGCTGGAGCACCATCACCAAGCTGGTCGGTCACTGGCTGCCCAAACCACACATCATCCATCCTTGGCCAGATCGCCGCTTCGCCGCCAACCACCCACGGTGGGAGCCCGGTGCGGGAATGCCGCACGCCGGGTTCTGTGCGGGGGATGCGCAGTAATGCGCATCCCTACCGCGACAAGGGTGAGGCGGCGAAATGCGATAGCCCTCGCCCTCCTATTGCGCGGCAAGGGGAGGATGAGGGGCTCGAGCCCGCCGCCTCACTTCGGCAGCGGCTGCGGGCTGTCGCTCTGGCTGTTGAGGTAGGCGATGAGGTCGGCGCGCTGCTGCTCGTCCTTGATGCCGGCGAAGGTCATCTTGGTGCCGGGTGCGGCCTTCTGCGGCCCGTCGAGCCATTTGTTGAGCTCGTCGAAGCTCCAGTCGCCGCCGATCTTCTTGATCGCGTCCGAATATTGGAAGCCCGCACGGCTCGCCACCTTGTCGCCGACGACGCCGTAGAGGTTGGGGCCGATGCGCGAGGGCTCGCCCTTGCCGAGCGTGTGGCAGGCCTTGCACTGATTCGCGACCTTCTTGCCGTCGTCGATGTTTGCCTTGGCAAGGAAGGGCGCGATGGGCTGGAGCTCGGCGGCAACACTTGCCTGCTGGGTGGGCGCAGCACCAGCCTGCGCGCCGGCCTGTGCGCCGGCGATCTCGATGTGATGACCCCCTTGCGGCTCCGGCACCAGGATGTCGCCGGCGTGGCCGATCACCGTGGTGATGAGAAGCGTCATCAGCACCGCGCCGATGATCTTGTTGCCCTCGAACGAATCCATGAATCCCCCAAGCAAGACCAGGGTGGCCGCAAGCCAGACCGCCGCCGCCGAGCGTCGATAAATCGTTTCCGCTCCGAGGGCAACCGTTATATGGTCGCCACGCCGGCCGGTCCGTTCTTACCCCGTCCCGGTCCCGCTCCGAAGCGCGGCAAAATGTCGCAATCGCGGCGGGCGCTCGGCCGGCGCGAACCTCCGTTTTTCTCCATGGCGAAGCCTCGGAACCCCATCGTCCTCATCCCGGCCCGCATGGCGTCCACCCGCCTGCCGGGGAAGCCCCTGGTCGAGATCGCGGGCGAGGCCATGATCGTCCATGTCTGGCGCCGCGCCATAGCTGCCGCGATCGGCCCGGTCGTCGTCGCGGCGGGCGAGGAGGAGATCGCCCAAGCCGTGCGGCGCGCGGGCGGGCAGGCGGTCCTGACACGGCCCGATCACGCGAGCGGCTCCGACCGCATCTTCGAGGCGCTCCAACGCCTCGATCCCCAGCGCAAGCATGACGTGGTGGTGAACGTGCAGGGCGATGTGCCGACGATCGAGCCGGACACGATCCGGGCGGTGCTCGCGCCGCTCGCGGATGCGGCCGTCGACATCGCGACCCTTGCCGTCGAGATCACGGACGAGGAGGAGCGCGCCGATCCGAACGTGGTGAAAGTGGTGGCCGCCTTCGCGCCCGGCAAGCGCATAGCGCGGGCGCTCTACTTCAGCCGCGCCACGGTGCCGCCTGACGCAGGGCCGCATTATTTCCACCGCGGCATCTATGCCTATCGCCGCTCAGCACTCGAGCGGTTCGTGGCGCTTCCCCCTGGCATTCTCGAGGCGCGCGAGCGGCTCGAGCAGCTGCGGGCGCTCGAGGCCGGCATGCGCATCGACGTGGCCCTCGTTGACATGGTTGCGCTCGATGTCAATACTCCGGCCGACCTCGCGCGGGCGCGGCAAATGCTCGCCGGCAAGCCGCGCGTTTGAGCGATTGATCGTCGAGTGCCCGCATGCCATGCCGGATGTGCCGAATATGCCGAATATGAAAAATCCCGACCGTCTCATCGCCTTCCAGGGCGTGCCCGGCGCCAACTCGGACATGGCCTGCCGCATCGTCTTCCCCGAGCTCGCGACGCTGGCGTGCGAGAGCTTCGAGGAGACCTTGGCGGCCGTGCGCGAGCGCCGCGCCAAGCTCGCGATGATCCCGATCGAGAACTCGCTCGCGGGCCGCGTCGCCGACATCCACCACCTCATGCCGGACTCGGGACTCCATATCATCGCGGAGCACTTCCAGCGCATCAACCACCACCTCCTCGCCCCCAAGGGAGCGAAGCTCGAGGACGTGAAGCTGGTGCACAGCCATGTGCACGCGCTCAACCAGTGCCGCCGCCTGATCGCGCAATTCAAGCTCAAGCCGGTGGTGCACGTGGACACGGCGGGGGCCGCGGCGGACGTGGCCAAGTGGAACGACAAGGCCCAGGCCGCGATCGCCTCCTCGCTCGCCGGCGAGATTTACGGCTTGCAAGCGCTGCGCACCAACATCGAGGACGCCGAGCACAACACCACGCGCTTCCTCGTGATGGCACGCGAGCCCATCGACCCCAATCCCGCGCGCGGGCCGGTGGTGACGAGCTTCGTCTTCAACGTGCGCAACGTGCCCGCGGCGCTTTACAAGGCACTCGGCGGTTTTGCGACGAACGGCGTCAACATGACGAAGCTCGAGAGCTACATGCTCGCCGGGCGTTTCACCGCGACCCAGTTCTACGCCGACGTCGAGGGCCACCCGAGCGAGCGGCGCCTCAAGCTGGCGCTCGAGGAGCTCAAATTCTTCAGCACGAGCTTCATGATCCTCGGCGTCTACCCGGCGCATCCGTATCGCTACCAGGCCGAGCTCGCCTCGGCGGAATGAGCCTCCCCGTCAGCCGGCGGAGGAGGTGCTGAGCGTCGGAGCGGCCGCGCCGAGCTTGCCCGCCATCACCTCGGCCGACGGCATGACGAAGCCGAAGGCCGTGCGGATGCAAAGCAGTGCCGCGTTGTGCAGTTCCGGTCCGTCCATGCTGTCGACGCAGTCCTCGACCACCACCGCCAGATAGTCCTTGGAGCAGGCGGCCGCGACGGTGGCAAGCACGCAGCTGTTGGTGTTGACGCCGGTCACCAAGAGCGTGTTGACGCCGTGCGCGCGCAACACGAAATCGAGATCGGTGCCGACGAAGCAGTCGTAGCGCTTCTTCGTACCCACCACGATGTCCCGCTCCTGGTCGAAGAGCTCCGGAATGATCGAGCAGCCGGGCATGCCGGCGATGTTGTGGCGCATCGCGTTCCGGCGCGGGTTGGCCGGGCCCGCGGCGAGGGCGCGCCAGAAGGGATTGACGCCGATCTCGGCCTCGTCGCGATATTGCGTGCGGAGATGGATGATCTTGATCCGGCTCCGCCGGGCCCAGGCGAAGAAGGTGCGGTTGGCGGCGATCACGCGCGCGGCCACGGCCGGCGGCACCGGCATGGTCGCGACCGCCGCATCGAGATGTCCGCGGTGGAGGTCGATGGCCACGATCGCGGGGCGGATATCGTCGAGACCAGGCGTCATCGGAACCGCCGAGTTGGAAACCGGGCGCCAGGAGGCCGGAGCGAAGTGCTACTCCTCCGGCTTCCGCTCCGAGGCTTCGGGCTTCTGCTTGCCCATTTCGTCGAGCTGGCGCTGCAGCGCGTCGATTTTCTGCTTGAGCTCGTCGAGCTTGTCGGCGCGGGCTTGCTCCTCGGACTTGCCGCCCGTAGCCCCGGTGTCGGCGACGAAGGGGTTGAGCATCTTCATGGCGCGCTCCATCATCGCCACGTTCTGCTTGC
>DATEQI010000352.1:0-5960 GCA_035272805.1 Alphaproteobacteria bacterium
CGTCGTCTTGTTCGGCGCCACCGCCGCCATGGCTCGCCATCTCGCCTGATCGATCGCGCGGAAGGCGACGAGGATGCCGATGTAGCGCGCGTCCGGCTTCATCTCCTCGGTCATGCGCAGCGTCTGTCCGGGTGTCATGACGATTTCCTCGCGGCCGCGCAGTGCGGCCCCGAGCAGCCCCGCGTCGTCGCGATAGAGTTGGAAGAAGTCGGCATTCTGAAAGCCGTCCGTCGCGGCGAGCTGATAGATGCGAACGCTGACCGGGGCGGCAACGCCGTCGGGACCGGGATTGATGTCGGGCGCTGCGGCAATGGAGAGCACCGCCACCGTCGGCAGCGCCGCCGATTGGCCGTAACCCGCGCTTGCAGCGAGCAGCGCAAAAAGACCCGCGCCTGCGCCGAGCAGCGCAAAGACGAGCAGCGCAAAGAGGAGCGTCGCCGCAGCAAGCCGCCTCCCCGTCATGGCGTTCCTCTGGCGTCCACCGCAGCCAAACCCCTCTTCATGGTCGCGCTACCCCTTGGCGCCGCTAGCCTTTCTTCGTCTGCTCCTTGTAGGCCCGCGCGAAATCGCGGCCTAGGAAGCCGTGGAAGTCGTCCTCCGCCGCGCGGGCGATCTCCCCGTAGAGATTGATGAAGACGTCCCAGTACATCGCCTTGCGCGCGCCCGGCAGGACATTGGCCAGGAGCGAGGACTGCTTGAGCTGAAGCTCCAGGTTCTTCGGGTCGAATTTCTTGAGCAAGGCGGCGAGGGCCGCCTGCAGCCCGGCGAGGAGGGCGAGCTGGTGCGCCTCGATGTCGCCGAGCGCCTCCTCGAAGGCGCGCTCGCCGGGGAGATAGCCGCGCACCGCGGGACGCAGGAGCGCTGCCATGGCCTCCTCGTCGGTGACCGAGAACTTGAGCGGGTTGTTCTCAGTCGGCTTGATCAGGGTCTGCTCGACGCGAAACTCGCTCTTGAAGGCGGCGCGCGCCAGCAAGGCGGCGCGCATGCCCCTCACCGCCGTGTGGAACAGCCTGCCGAGCATGCGCAGCGTATCCGCGGCGGCGGCGTCCGGTATCTTGAGCTCGGCCATTCCCGCCGCCTCGAGGAAAAGCCGCAACGCGAGCGCCTCGGGTGCGCCGGCCGGCGTCGTCCCGGCGTGTGCGGCGTCGCCGGCGAGGGCGTCAGCACTCGTCGGCGCGGGCGCCGGTGCGGCGTCCGGCAAGGCGGCGGCGCGCGATTCCCTGGTAACACCGGCATCGGCGGCGGGCGCTTGCCGGGCGGCAGGCGTCGCCGGAGAGGCCTTGACCAGCTCCTTGTTCCAATCGTCGGGAATGACGTCCCTGCGGGCCCTGGGCGGCGCGAAGAACACCTGCTCCGAGGGCACATGGTCCGACTCGGAGCGTCCGTGCCATTCGTCCTTGCCCGCATCCGAGCCGAAGAGGTCCGCGTCGTCCGGAATGAGCGCAGCACCATGCTCGGCGTGCGGCCTGGCGGGAATTCCGGCATGGCCGGAAGGCTCCGCGGCGAACGGGTTCGCCTCGCCGGCGCCATCCTCCTCCCAGCTGGACGCGGCTTCGCCGGATGCGGCGTCGCGGGCGGACGCCGCTCCCGGATAATCCGGCGCGCCGCGCAGCATGCGCGCGAGGGAGTCCTCGGCCGGCCGCTCGAGCGGATCCTCGTCCACCACGTCGTCCTGGGTGATGCGGACCTGGATGACGTACTGGCCGAGCCGCAAGCGGTCGCCGTCGTGCAGCAGAGCCGAATTGCCGCGTCCAAGCGGCTCGGTCGCATCGTTGAAGAAGACGCCATTGGTGCTCATGTCGGCGACGTAGTATTGCCCCGACTTGAACTCGATCGCGCAATGCCGGCTCGAGAGGAAGCGCTGGGGATCGTGCAGGACCCAGTCATTCTCCTTGCCCCGCCCGACGGTCAAAGCCGAGCGATCGACGCGCTTGGCGGCACTCTGTCCCGGCGGCAGAGGCTCCTTGCTGACGAGTGCCAGGGTCAGCGCCATGGGCGCCTCGGCGTCGCGCGCCGCGCGAGAGGACCTCCGGCCCGCGCTGCCGTACCCTGGCCTGGCCGGCGGGCGTCCGTCGGGCATGGCGCGGGCAGCGCTCTGCCAAGCGGCGGCCAGGCGACGCCGATCTCGGTGTTGCGCACTCCCGGGCGGCGCATGTCCTTCGCGTCCTCCGTTATCGCCGGCATCGCCGCAGCGAACCCCAAGCTCGGGCCGGGCTGACTGACGCGCGAGCGCTCTCGTCGCACCTCCCGCTTGGCGCCGCGCCGCAGGGCGGCGGAAACTATGCTAACTCGTTTAATATAATCGCTTTATACGCGAATGTAATGAGCAAAACGGCGCCCTTGCGAGCGCCGTTTCTCCTAGCGGCACACGGCAGCCGGAGCAAGCTTGGGAGGCCCCCGCCGCGGGTGCCGCGGCGCGATCCCGGCCCCGCGCCGCGGTATGATCAGACGGCCACCGCAGGGCCTTGCCGCGAGCGGTGCGCGGCCCGGCGCTCAGGATTTCTTTGCCGTCGCCACGTCATAGGTGTACCGCTGCGGCGTCCCGGGCTTGTGGTCGGCGCTGTAGGGCGTGTAGCTTTCTTCGATCTTCGTGAAATTGAGGGAAAGCGATTCGACGGGGAAGGTTTCCGTTCCGCCCATGCCCCCGCTGTGTGCGGCAAAACTGTAGCTGCTGATCAGGACGTTGCTGAGCGTCAAGGTCATATAGATCTCGCCCGGATCGCCCGTCCTGACGAAATCGATCTTGACCTGTTTGGACTCGCCGCTCAACGAGGCCGCGAACAATTTTTGCGAGGCCTTGTCCGAGGGCTTGGTGATAACGACTTCGCTGAGCGTCGGGGCACCCGATTCCCGCCGGGCGGCCTGGCCCGTCGGCGTCGCGATATTCCTCGACGTCGAGTAGTGCGCGCTGTCGAGGGGAATCCAATCCTTGTGAGATTCCTCGGTGGCGTCGCCGTCGATGCCGTCGTACTTCAGGTAGATGGGCATGTGCGTTCTCCCGCATGCGGTGACTGATGTATCCTATCGCTCGCCCGGGCATTGCGGATCCTTGCATCGATCCATCGTGCCCCTCGCTCTTGCGCGCTCGCCCCCCTTATAGCCGGCAGCACCTCTGCCGACAGTGACAGGCCTCACACCTCGTCGACGAAACCGTCAGTTGATAGTGTATTCGAACTCTCCCTTGGCGTCGACCGCGACGTGCACCTTGGCGATGGCGGTGCCCTCGGCCATGAGCGCCAGGAAGCGTCGTGCCAGCTCGGGCAGCAGGGTGCGCGTCAGGATATGCTCGATGTTGCGTGCGCCGCTCTCCGACTCCTGGCAGCGCGCTGCGATGGCCTCGACGAGCTCGGGCGCATAAGTAAACTGGCTCTTGTAATTCTCTTCCACCCGCCGCCGCACGCGCTCGAGATTGAGCTTGACGATCTGGCGCAGCATGGTGTCGCTCAACGGGAAGTAGGGCACCACCGTGACGCGGCCGAGGAACGCCGGCTTGAAGACCTTGAGCAGCGCCGGCCGCAGCGCCTCGAGCAAGCCGCTCTCGTCGGGCACCGTCGCCGGGTCGGCGCAGAGGGACGCGATGGCGTCCGACCCGGCGTTCGAGGTCATGATCACGATGGTGTTCTTGAAATCGATGTCGCGGCCCTCGCCGTCGCGCAGCATGCCCTTGTCGAAGACCTGATAGAAGATGTCCTGCACGCCGGGATGCGCCTTCTCCATCTCGTCGAGCAGCACCACGCTGTAGGGCCGCCGGCGCACCGCTTCCGTGAGCAGGCCGCCCTCTCCGTAACCGACGTAGCCGGGCGGGGAGCCCATCAGCAGGGCGACTTTGTGCTCCTCCTTGAACTCCGACATGTTGATGACGGTAAGCGTCTGCTCATTGCCGTAAAGGAGCTCGGCGAGCGCCAGCGCCGTCTCCGTCTTGCCCACGCCGCTCATCCCGACCATGAGGAATACGCCGATCGGCTTGCGCGGGTCGGTCAAATTGGCGCGCGAGGTGGTGATCGCCTGGGCGATCGCCTGCAAGGCGTGCGGCTGGCCGATGATGCGTTTCTCGAGATGCTCGCGCAAGGTCAGCACCGCGTGGATCTCGTCGGCGACCATGCGGCCCACGGGGATGCCCGTCCACGCCGCGACGACCTGCGCCACGGCCTGGCCGTCGACCACGCTCTCGAGGAGCGGCGTCTCGCCCTGGATCTCATGAAGCTTGGCGTTGAGCTCCGCGAGCTGGGCGCGCCACGCCGCGACCTCGCTCTCCGAGGGGGGCTGGACCGGGGCCACGGCGGCGCCCGCCGGAGCAGCCGCCTTGGCGCCCGCGGCCGTCGCGGGCAGGTAAGCCTCCTCCAGCCTGTCCCGCACGTCGCGAATCTGGTTCACCAGCTCCTTCTCGGCCTTCCAGCGCTCGTCGAGGGCCGCAAGCTCGCTCTCCGCCTCGGCCTTGCTCGCGCGCAGCGCCGCGATGCGCTCCTCATGGCGGGCCCCGGTCGCCACCTCGCGCTCGAGGATGGCGATCTCGACGTCGAGCTGCTCGATGCGCCGGCGGCAATCGTCGAGGTCGGGAGGAACGGCGCTCAGGCTCATGGCGACGCGCGCGCAGGCGGTATCGAGCAGAGCCACCGCCTTGTCCGGCAACTGACGGCCGGTGACGTAGCGGCGGGAGAGGCGCACGGCCTCGGTCACCGCCTCATGGAGGATGCGCACGCCGTGATGGCTCTCGAGCGTGCCGACCAGGCCGCGGATCATCTCGATCGCACTCGCGTCGCTCGGCTCCTCGACCTTGACCACCTGGAACCGCCGCGCCAGGGCGGCGTCCTTCTCGAAGTATTTCTTGTACTCCGCCCAGGTCGTCGCCGCGATCGTGCGCAATTCGCCGCGCGCAAGTGCCGGCTTCAAGAGGTTCGCCGCGTCGCTTTGGCCGGCTTGGCCGCCGGCGCCGATCATGGTGTGCGCCTCGTCGATGAAGAGGATGATCGGCGTGGGGCTCGCCTTCACCTCGTCGATCACGGATTTGAGCCGGTTCTCGAACTCGCCCTTGATGCCGGCACCGGCCTGCAGCAGGCCCAAGTCGAGGGTGCGCACGATCACGTTCTCGAGCGCCGGCGGCACGTCGCCGGTGGCGACCTTGAGGGCAAAGCCCTCCACCACGGCCGTCTTGCCCACGCCCGCCTCGCCCGTGAGGATCGGATTGTTCTGGCGCCGCCGCGTCAGGATGTCGGTGATCTGCCGGATCTCCGCGTCGCGGCCAAGCACGGGGTCGATAAGGCCGTCCCGCGCGCGCGCCGTGAGATCGATGGTGAACTGATCGAGCGCTGCCGTGCCGGCGCGCCGCGCCACTGGCGCTCCCGCCTCGCCGCCGGGCTTGCCGACGCTTTCCCTCTCGTTGCTGGCTGCCGTCAGTTTCGCCAGATCGCGCGCCAGCGCCTCGCCCTGGATCTTGGCGAGCTGGGCCGACGACTCGCGCATGAGCGCGGCCAGCGAATTCTCCGTGAGCAAGGCACAGAGAAGGTGGCCCGACCGGATGAGCGGCTCGCCGAAGCCGAGGGAGGCCAGCACCCAGGCCTCGCGCACGAGCGTCACCAGATGGGGCGACAGGCCGGGCGCCCGCGAATTCCCGGTCTTGACGCGATCGAGCGTGCGCGTGAGCTCCGCGGCCAGCCGCGAGGCATCGATCTCATACTGGCGCAGGATCGCCGTCAGATCGGTATTCGGCGCCTCTGTGAGCTTGAGGAGCCAATGCTCGATCTCGACGTTGTAATGAGTGCGCGACAGAGCGAGGCCCGCCGCCCCCTCGAGCGCGCCGCGGCAGGTATCGTTGAGCTTGCCAATGAGCGCCTTGAGATCGACGAGCGCCAACTAAGCCCCCGGTTCCCGGCCAACGCACATCAAACGCCCGTTTTTCGTGCGATTTCGTGGGAAACTGGCCTTTGTAAATTATAGCCTGCTCCCCCGCGTCGTGCAATGGC
>DATEQI010000353.1:0-2401 GCA_035272805.1 Alphaproteobacteria bacterium
GAAGATCGTGCTCGCGGTTGTCCTGGTTGTGGACGACGCCGTCGACCGCGGCGAGGCGGCGCTCGAACAGGCGATGCTCGGCGGCACCCTCGGCCCCCGCGCCATAGGCATAGCCGCCCCAGGCGAGATAGGCGCGCGCGAGATCGCCCTCCTCTTCCCAGCAGCGCTCGTCGATGAGGGCTTGGAGCCCGGCACCATAGGCCCCGGGCTTGGAGCCGAAGACGCGATGGCCGGCGCGCCGTCGCGCCGTCGTCTCGTCCACACCCTGGCTTACGAGCGCGCTTGCGTCCCTCTCGACGCGCGCCGCAAGCGGGTTGAGCTCGGGCGGCTCCTCGAGTGCCGCGACCGCGCGCGCCGCCGAATCCACGAGATCGATCTGGGACGGGAAGGCGTCGCGGAAGAAGCCGGAGATCCGCAGCGTCACGTCGACGCGCGGCCGGTCGAGGATGGAGAGCGGCAGGATCTCGAAGCCCGTGACGCGGCGCGAGGCCGCGTCCCAGCTCGGACGCACGCCCATGAGTGCCAACGCTTGCGCGATGTCGTCGCCGCCCGTGCGCATATTCGAGGTGCCCCAGGCGGAGAGGGCGAGCGCCTGCGGCCACTCGCCGTGCTCCTGGCGATGGCGCTCGATGAGGAGGCCGGCCGATTTCCAGCCGAGCTGCCAGGCGGCGGGCGTCGGCACGGTGCGGCTGTCGAGCGAGTAGAAATTGCGCCCGGTGGGGAGCACGTCGAGGCGTCCGCGCGTGGGCGCACCCGACGGCCCAGGCTCGACAAAGCGGCCGTCGAGCCCGGCGAGGAGGCCGGCGAGCTCGGCAGCACCGCTTGCCGCAAGCGCTGGACGCAGGCGGTTCTCGATCTCCTGCAAGACAGCACCGGTGCGCGTCCAGCCCGACTCTGGCGCGCGATTGCCGGCAACGAGCGCTCGCGCGAGCCGCTCGAGGCGCTCGACCGTGTCGCCGTTGCTGCGCCACGGCTCCGGCCCGTCGAGGGCGCGCGGACGCGGGCCTTGCCAAGGCTCGCCGAGCGTGCAGTCGAGCGGATCGAAACCCCGGCCGATGGCGAGATCGGCGGCAAGCGCGCGCAAGAACGAGGCGTCGCCGCCCTCGCCCTTGCCGCGCGGCAACCGGGTCAATGCCACGAGGAGATCGACGAGCTGGGCACCTCGAGGCGACTCGCCGAAGACGTGGAGGCCGTCGCGGATCTGCAGCTCCTTGAGCTCGCAAAGATAGTTGTCGAGCTTGGCCAAGGCCGCGTCGTCGCCTTCGCCGTCGCCGATACCGCAGTCGCGGTCGAGCCCGATGCGGCGGCTCAATTCGAGGATCGCGCGCGCGAGATGGCGCAGGCGGCGCGGGTCCATGCCGGCGGCGTCGTAATATTCGTCGACGAGCTGCTCGAGCTCGGCGAGCGGCCCGTAGGACTCGGCGCGCGTCAAAGGCGGGGTCAGATGGTCGATGATCACCGCCTCCGCGCGCCGCTTGGCCTGGCTGCCCTCGCCGGGGTCGTTGACGATGAAGGGATAGAGGTGCGGGAGCGCGCCCAAGGCGACCTCGGGGAAGCATTCGGCGGAGAGTGCCAACGCCTTCCCCGGCAGCCATTCGAGATTGCCGTGCTTGCCCATGTGGACGACGGCGTGGACGTCGATCGACGTCCTGAGCCAGGCATAGAAGGCGAGGTAGCCGTGCGGCGGGACCAGGGCTGCGTCGTGATAGGTCTTGAGCGGATCGATGTTGTAGCCGCGCGCCGGCTGGATGCCGACGACGATGTTGCCAAGCGCGAGTGCCGCCAAGCGGAAGACATCGCCCTCGACGAAGGGATCGCACGCGGCCTCGCCCCAACGCTCGCGCACGGCACGCTGCACGGACTGCGAAAGCCGCGCGAACCACGCCTCATAGGCCGCGAGCGGAAAACGCACGCCGCCCAGGCGCGCGCCGCGGTCCCGCAGGTCGTTGGTGGGGCCCGCGAGCAGCCGCTCGACGAGCGCCTTGCCGTCCGTGGGTGCTTCCTCCATGCGATAGCCGGCCGCGGCAAGGGCTTGCAGCACCTTGATCGTTCCGGCCGGCGTGTCGAGCCCGACGCCGTTGCCCACTCTGCCGTCGCGGTTCGGATAGTTGGCGAGCATGATTGCGACGCGGCGCTCGCCTGCCGGCGTCCTCCTCAAACGCACCCACGCGGCCGCGAGGTCCGCGACGAAGGCGATACGGTCCGTGACCGGCGTATGCACGACGATCGAGCATTGCGTGGCGCTGTCGAAATGCCGCTCGCCCTTGAAGGAGACGGCGCGCGAGAGGATGCGGCCGTCGACCTCGGGAAGGGCGACGTTCATCGCGAGATCGCGCGCCGAGAGCCCGCGCTTACCCGCCCGCCAATCGGCCTCGTTGCCGCCGGAGAGCACGAGCTGAAG
>DATEQI010000354.1:0-3067 GCA_035272805.1 Alphaproteobacteria bacterium
GCGTCCAGTGGACGCTTGGCAGGCGTCAAACGGGTAAGGCTCGGCTTCGCCTCGCCAACCCTTCGCAACCCTCTCCCCCTTCAGGGGGAGAGGGCAGGGTGAGGGGGAACCCTGTGTTCACTTACCCAGAAAATGCTCTAGCGGCTTGGCCGCCGGGGGGACGGGGCAAGGTTGGACCTACACCAGATGCTCGAAGCCCTTCGCGATCCCCGAAGGGGATGGCCCTTGAAATCTGGTGACAAATTTGTCACCATGGCTGTGTGGACGGTGTCACGCGGTAGGTAATTCGCGAACGCATCAAACGTCTCAAGGAGTTTTTGCAGTGACCAAAGAGCCTATCGAGGTCGTGCGCGGCAGCGGCAACGTCTACCGCGATTTCGGCTATCTCGACGCCGACGTGCGCCAAGCCAAGGCGCTCATGGCGGCGCAGATCATCAAGATTCTCGAAGAGGAGGGGCTATCGACCCGCGAGGCGGAAGCGAGGACCGGCGTCGCGCACAGCGAGTTCGCGCGCATTCGCCGCGTCAATCTCGCACGGTTCACAATCGACCGCCTGATGATGATCCTCCGCCGGCTCGGACGGGAGGTCGAGGTTTCCGTGACCATACGCCCGCGAAGCAAAGGTCCCGTAGGGTCCCGCACCATGCATCCGGCCCTCACACGTTGAATTTGACCAGCATGACGTCGCCGTCCTTGACCACGTAGTCGCGGCCCTCCTGGCGCATCTTGCCGGCCTCTTTCGCACCCTGCTCGCCGCCGCACGCGGCGTAGTCCTCGAACGCGATCGTCTCGGCGCGGATGAAGCCGCGCTCGAAGTCGGTGTGAATGACGCCGGCCGCCTCGGCGGCCGTGGCACCTTGCGACACGGTCCAGGCGTGCGCCTCCTTGGGGCCCGCGGTGAAAAAGGTGATGAGGCCGAGGAGCTTGTAGCCCGCGCGGATGAAACGCTCGAGGCCCGGCTCCGCGAGCCCGAGGGAGGCGAGGAAGGCCTTGCGCTCGCCCTCGTCCTTGAGCCGGGCGATCTCGGCCTCGATCGCGGCCGAGATGACGATGCTCTCGCAGCCGAGCGAGGCCGCGCGCTCCGCGGCGGCCCGCGCGTAGGCGTTGCCCCGTGCCGCCGCGGCCTCGTCCACATTGAGCACATAGAGCATGGGCTTGGCGGTGATGAGACCGAGCCTGAGGAAGGCGCGGCGCTTTTCCGGATCGGCCGGTATGGCGAGACGCGCGGGCCTGCCCTCCCTCAGATGGTCTAGCGCCGGCTCCATGAGCTCGACGAGGAGGCGCGCCTCCTTCTCTCCGCCTTTCGCTCTCTTCTGCGCGAGCTCGAGGCGGCGCTCGAGCGAGTCGAGGTCGGCGAGCATGAGCTCGGTCTCGACCGTCTCGGCGTCGCGCACGGGATCGATGCTGCCTTCGACGTGATGGACGTCCTCGCCCTCGAAGCAGCGCAGCACGTGCGCGATCGCGTCCGTCTCGCGGATGTGGGCGAGGAACTGGTTGCCGAGACCCTCGCCCTTGGAGGCGCCGCGCACGAGGCCGGCGATGTCGACGAACTCGAGCTGGGTCGGCACGATGCGCTCCGACTTGGCGAGCCTGGCGAGCACCTCGAGCCGCGAGTCCGGCACCACGACGCGGCCGAGATTGGGCTCGATCGTGCAGAAAGGATAGTTCTCCGCCGCCGCCGCCGCGGTCGCGGTGAGCGCGTTGAAGAGCGTCGACTTGCCCACGTTGGGCAGGCCGACAATGCCGCAATTGAAGCCCATTCAATCCTCGGGATCGCGTGTGCGCGGGTCGGCCGCCAGGTCGCCGGGAGCGGTTGCGTCCTTGGCGGCGTCGGCACCCTCATCCTTGGGCGGCGGCTTCGGCCGCGGCGGCTTGGTGAGCAGTGCCAACTTGGTCATGAAGCGGTTGTCGTCGCCGGAGAGGATGAGGGGAAAGGCCTCGGCGATGGCCGGGAGCAGCTTCTCGAGCCAAATTACGTCCTCGGCGAAGAAATCGCTCAGCACGTAAGGGTAGACCAGGTTAGGGTCGCCCGGATGTCCGATGCCGATGCGCAGGCGCCAATAGTCCGGCCCGATATGCGCATCGATGCTCCTGAGGCCGTTGTGGCCGGCACTGCCCCCGCCTTGCTTCACCTTGACCTTGCCGGGGGCCAAATCGAGCTCGTCGTGGATGACGAGCACCTCGCTCGGTGCGAGCTTGTAGAAGCGCACGACCTCGCCAAGGGCGCGTCCCGACTCGTTCATGAAGGTCATGGGCTTGAGGATGTGGAGCCGCGCCGCCGCCACCGTGCCTTCGGCGATGAGCCCCTGAAAGCGGCTCCTGAACGGGCCGAAGGAATGGCGGCGAACGATCGCGTTCACCGCCAGGAAGCCCACGTTGTGCCGGTTCGCGGCGTATTTGGGGCCCGGGTTCCCGAGACCCACCACGAGGCGCATGGCCCTGCTCGCGCTACTCCTTGGACCGCTTCTCGGCTCTTGCCGGCCGCTCCGCCCGGTCCGGCTTCTCCGCCTTGCCCGGCTTCTCGGGCACGGCTTCCTTCTCCTTCTCCTTCTCCTTGGTCTCCTTCGCCGTGATCACCTCGACCGGGGCCATCGCCACGGGGGCCGCGGCCGCGGCCGCGGTCTCGATCTCGACCACCGTGGTGGTCGGCGCGGCGACGGTGGCGACGGTGAAGTCGCGTCCGATGATCGCCGTACGCACGCCCTCTGGCAGCTTGACGGCGCTGATGTGCACGCCGTCGCCGATGTCGAGGCCGGTGAGGTCGACGCGGATCTGGTGCGGGATCTGGGTGGCCAGGCACACCAGCTTGATCTCGTGGCGCACGATGTTGAGCACGCCGCCGCGCTTGATGCCCGGCGATGCCGCTTCGTTCTCGAACACCACCGGCACGTCCACCGTCACCTTGGTGTCCGGCTCGACCCGCATGAAGTCGACGTGCACCGGACGGTCGCTGACCGGATCGTACTGCACGTCGCGCACCAGCACGCGCGCGCTTGCGCCGTCGAGCTTCACGTCATAGAGGTTGGTGAAGAAGGCGGCCTTGCGCAGCTCGGGGAGGAGCTCGGTG
>DATEQI010000355.1:0-4312 GCA_035272805.1 Alphaproteobacteria bacterium
TCAAGCACCATCGGCAAGCGATGGTACCGGCGAATAATTGCGATTACAACGATCTCGGAAGGCAAGCCGCCGCCGCGGCCGCCGTCCGCAGCACTTGCGGAGGGCGGCGGCAGGCGGCGGGGCGCGGGACGCGCTCGCCCCCGCCATGGTAGAAATCAGCCTGTCTCGGAATGCGCCGAGCGAAGGTCGGAGCGTCGCCCCCGGTCATGAATAGCCCGCCTGAGATCAGCGTCGTCATCCCGGTATTCAATCGCGCGTGGTCGATCGCCAGGGCGGTGCGCTCGGTGCTGGGCCAGAGCTTCGGCGATTTCGAGCTGGTCATTGTCGACGACGCCTCCTCCGACGACCTTGAGGGCGCGCTTCAGCGGTTCGCGGACGCGCGTCTGCGCGTCCTGCGCCACGAGCGCAATCGCGGGGCCGCCGCCGCGCGCAATACGGGCATTCGCGCGAGCCGCGGCGAAGCGATCGCCTTTCTCGATTCCGACGACGAGTGGCTGCCGGCCAAGCTGGAGCGCCAGCGCGTACTCCTCGCGGCTGCCGGCGAGAGCCGCTCGGTCGCACTCTGCGGCTATGCGCTCAGCCGCGACCAAGGGACGGAAGCGGAGGCGCGGCCGCTCCTCGAGCCGGAGGATTGGTATTTGCGCCTGCTCCTCGCCTGCAATGTGAGCTTCGGCTCCTGCGCGCTCGTGCGGCGCAGCGCCTTCGAGGAGTTCGGCACGCTCGACGAGGCCATGCCGCGGCTCGAGGACTGGGACTGGCTGCTGCGCTATGCGGCCAAGCGGCCGATCGCTTCCTTGAGCGAGCCCCTCGCCGTCGTCCATGCGGGTGCCCCATGGCCGAGCGTGGCGGCCGTCAACGCCTCCGTGGCCCAGATTTGGGAAAGACACCGGCAGGCCGCGGGCCGGCACTCGCAGAAGGCGCAACGGCTGCTGCGCTCGACGATCTGGTACGAGCGCGGGGTTGCCTACTACCATCACGGCCGCGCGCTCGAGGCCGCCTGGTGCCTCGGCCGCTCGCTCCTGCTCTACCCCGCGCGCGGGCTCGGCCTCTATGACAGTCTGGCGCGTCGCCGCGGCCGTGCCCTCGGCCATGAAGCGAGACCTCCGAGATGACGGCCGGGCCGGGTGCCGTCGTCGTCGAGGGGCTGTCGAAGTGCTACGCGCTCTACGAGCGGCCCTGGCACCGCTTGGCGGATTGGCTTTCCGGCGGGCGCTCGCGCTACCGCCAGGAGATCTGGCCGCTTCGCGAGGTGAGCTTCCGCGTCGGCCGCGGGGAGAGCGTCGGCATCATCGGCCTCAATGGCGCGGGCAAGACGACGCTTCTCAAGCTGCTCGCGGGCGTGCTCACGCCGAGCGCGGGGCGCGCCCTCGTCGGCGGCTCGACGCTGGCGCTGCTCGAGCTCGGCGCCGGCTTCCACCCGGAGCTCAGCGGCCGCGAGAATGTGCGCAATCTCGCCCGCTTGCTGGATTTTCCCGCAGGCTACGCGGAGGCGCGCATGGCGGACATCCTGGCCTTCGCCGAAATCGGTCCCTTCATCGACGACCCCTTCAAGATCTACTCCTCGGGCATGATGATCCGCCTCGCCTTCGCGACCTACCTCTTCTTTGCCCCTGACGTGCTCATCGTGGACGAGGTGCTCGCGGTGGGCGACATCTTCTTCCAGCAGAAATGCTACGGCGCCATGCGCGAGACCGTGGGCCGCGGCACCACGCTTCTCTTCGTCTCCCATGACATGGCAGCCGTGCGCGCCATGTGCAGCCGCGCCATCCTGCTGCGAGGCGGGGCGATCGACTTCGACGGCTCGACCGACGAGGCGATCGGCCGCTACATCGTCGAGACCGGGCGGGCGCTCGAGCCGGCCGCCACGGCCCGCACTCCCGCTCCGGCGCGCGTCATGGTCGCCGACGCCGCCGCGGCGGAGCGCCTGCGCGCGCACTCGCTCATCCCCCGACGGCCGCGCGAGTCCAGCTCGCCGTTCGAGATCGCGGCGGTACGCCTTGTTAATACCTCCGGCGAGGACTGCCGGCGCATTCCAGCACTCGACCGCCTCGCGATCGAGGCACTCGTCGTGGTCCGCGAGAGGGTAGAGAAACCCAATGTCGGCTTCGAGCTCTATGACAGCGCGGGCGGCCTCGTCTTCTCCACGAGCTTCATTCATCTCGGCCGGCCGTTGCCCTCTCTCGAGGCGGGCAGCTCGGCGATCTTGCGCTTCACCCTGCAATTCGCCGTGCAGCCGGGGCTCTATACCCTCTCGATCAACAGCGGCGAGCTCGCGGGAACGCCCGACCCGAACATGGCCTTCGTGCGCGATCGGCACGATGGGTTGGGGCCGATCGAGGTGACCGAGGGGGAGGCGCCGCTGCCCTTCACCGGAGCCGTACGGATTCCCTGCGAGGTCACGGTCGATGCCGTCAGCTGACCATGCCCACGTCGTGCCTTTTGCCGAGATGAGTCGGCGATATGGGTGGCCATGAGTGCGGTGCCGCGCACGCTTGTCCCGCCCGCCCGGCGCTGTTATCACAATCCCCGACCCCCGGTCTCAGCAGGGCGGTAGAGGGATGAACGACGGGCCGACGGTTCTTTCCAAACGCAAGAGTGCCATCCGCGCGCGGGCGGACCGCCAGGCGCCGGAGCGTCTCCAACGGATCGCAAGGAACTCCTACTACTATGCTGAGGACCACCGCTATCTTCGCTTTTTGATCCCCCCGGGTCTCACAGTGCTCGAGCTCGGCTGCGGCGTCGGGCACAGCTTGGCCGCGCTCGAGCCTCGGCGCGGCGTCGGCGTCGACTTCAGCGCGGACATGCTGGCCATCGCCCGCGCGCGCTATCCCCAGCACGAATTCCATCTCGGCGACGTCGAGGACCCGGCGGTGCTGGCTCGGCTGGAGGGACCGTTCGATATCATCCTGCTCAGCGACACGATCGGCGAGCTCGAGGACTGTCAGTCCACGCTCGCCAATCTCCACGGGCTCTGCACGCGCGAGACCCGCATCGTCATCGTCTATTATTCGATGATCTGGCAGCCGATCTTGACGTTCGGCGAGTGGATCGGCCAAAAAACGCCGCTCGAGCAGCAGAACTGGCTCTCGACCGACGATACGATGGCGCTGCTCGAGCTTGCCGGCTTCGATGTCGTCAAGCGCGAGTGGCGCCAGCTCCTTCCCAAGCGCCTCCTCGGCCTCGGTCCGCTCGTCAACCGCTACGTGGCGACGCTCCCGTTCGCCCGCCGGCTCTCTTTGCGCAACTATGTGGTGGCACGCCCGCGACCGCGGGAGCCGCTCGGCGAGCTTTCAGCGACTGTGGTCATTCCGTGCAAGAATGAGCATGGCAATATCGAGCCGGCGATCCGCCGGCTGCCGCGCTTCGCGCCTAAACTCGAGCTCCTCTTCGTCGAGGGCGGCAGCCGGGACGGCACGCGGCAGGAGATCGAGCGCGTGATCGCCGCTCGTCCCGATCTCGACATCCGGCTGCTCGCGCAGGACGGAAGGGGCAAGGGTGACGCCGTGCGCAAGGGGTTCGAGGAGGCGCGCGGCGAGGTCCTGATCATCCTCGATGCGGACTTGACCGTGCCGCCGGAGTGGATTCCCCGCTTTTACGAGGCCATCCGCTCGGGCCAAGGCGAATTCATCAACGGCTCGCGTCTCGTCTATCCGATGGAGCAACAGGCGATGCGCTTCCTCAACCTCATGGCCAACCGCGTCTTCTCATGGCTTTTCACCTGGCTCTTGAACGAGCGCTTCACGGACACGCTCTGCGGCACCAAGGCGCTCAGCAAGAGCCACTACCGCCGGATCGCCGCGAACCGCGCCTACTTCGGCGAGTTCGACCCCTTCGGCGACTTCGATCTCATTTTCGGGGCCGCGAAACTCAATTTGAAGGTCGTCGAGATTCCCGTCCGCTATGCGAGCCGGCAGTACGGCGAGACGCAAATCTCCCGCTTCCAGCACGGCTGGATGCTCCTGCGTATGGTATTGTTGGCCTTCCGCAAACTGAAGGCGTTTTAGCCGAGCGAGTCCGGCCCGTGTCCAAGCCCATTCCGTTCAATCGTCCGCTGCTCACCGGCCGCGAGGCGGCATACCTCGCCGAGGCTTTGGCGGGCGCTGAGTTATCCGGCAATGGTCCCTTCACGGCGCGCTGTCAGGATCGGCTCGAACGCACGACCGGCTCGGCGCGCGTGCTGCTCACCACCACTTGCACCGCGGCCCTCGAGATGTGCGCGCTTCTGCTCGGCCTCGCGCCCGGAGACGAGGTCATCATGCCGTCCTTCACCTTCGTGACCTCGGCCTCGGCCTTCGCCTTGCGGGGTGCCGTC
>DATEQI010000356.1:0-3925 GCA_035272805.1 Alphaproteobacteria bacterium
CGAGGTCGCCTGGGTCGAGGACGAAGCGCTCATCGACGCGGTCACCGCCGTCTCGGGCGGCGGGCCGGCCTATGTCTTCCTTCTGGCCGAGTGCCTGGCGGCGGCGGGGATCGCGTCCGGGCTGCCGCCCGAGCTCGCGCAGAAGATCGCGCGCGCGACGGTCGTGGGCAGCGGCGAGCTTTTGCGCCAGTCGCCGGAGCCGCCCGACGTGCTGCGTCAGAACGTGACGAGCCCCGGCGGCACCACCCTTGAGGCCCTCAAGATCCTCATGGCCCCCGACGGGCTGCAGCCGCTGTTCAATCGCGCGATCGCCGCCGCCACCCGCCGCTCGCGCGAGCTCGCGAGCTGAAGCGCCCGCGCGCAAGCTCGAGCGAAGGAAAGAGCCATGCCGGAGCCCTTAAGCCCGAGTGCGGCCAAGGTGCAGCAGGCCTTGCGCGCACTCGGTCTTGCCAACCAAGTGATCGAGCGCGCGCAATCGACGCGCAGCGCCGCCGAGGCGGCCGCCGCGGTCGGCTGCGCCGTCGGCCAGATCGCGAAGTCGATCGTCTTTCGCGCGAAGGGCTCCGGCCGCGCGATCCTCGTGGTGGCAAGCGGCCCCAACCGCGTGAACGAGCAGGCGATCGAGGCGCTCATCGGCGAGAAGCTCGGCAAGGCGGATGCGGAGTACGTGCGCGACCGCACCGGCTACGTCATCGGCGGCGTGCCGCCCCTCGGCCACGCCTCCAGGCTCGAGACCTTCATCGACCAGGACCTCACCCGCTTCCCGGAAATCTGGGCCGCGGCGGGCACGCCCAACGCCGTCTTCAAGCTCACACCCGCGGAGCTCCTGCGCATGACCGGTGGACGGGTGGTGAGCATCGCCTGAGCGCAAGCCCCTCCCTTGGCCGCGCCGGGGAGAAGCCCTACTTAAGTAAGAGCCGTGCCCGGCAGCCTTCGGGGACCTCCGAGCGCTTCGGCACGAGCGAGGGAGGACAGCGATGGCGAAGCCCAAGCGCGCGAGAAAGCCGGTCGACCCAGCCCGCCGCGTGGTGGAGTGCGCCTTGACCCTTGCCGCCGAGCGCGGCTGGCGCCGCGTGAGCCTCGGCGATATCGCGGCTGCCGCCAGGCTCTCGCTCGGCGAGCTTTACCGTCTCTATCCCTCGCGGACGGCGATTCTCGCCGCCTTCGTGCGCCAGATCGACGCGGCGGTGCTCTCGGAGGGCGAGGCCGAGGGGGCGACGGCGCGCGAGCGGCTCTTCGATCTCCTGATGCGCCGCTTCGAGGCGTTGCGGCCCCACAAGGCCGGGGTCGAGGCCATCCTCAGGGACTGCGGCAGCGATCCGCTCGCCCTACTTTGCGGCGGACCGCGGCTCAAGCGCTCGATGGGCTGGACGCTCGAGGCCGCCGGAGTGCCGAGCCACGGCCTCCTCGGCCTCGCCCGCGCCAAGGGCCTGGCCATCGTCTACCTGGCCACCATGCGCAGCTGGTTCGCCGACGACACGGCCGACATGAGCCGCACCATGGCGGCCCTCGACAAGCACCTGCGCCGGGCGGAAAGCCTCGCCGGGCTGTGCCGCCCGCCCGGCCGCAAGAGTGCTTCCGAGGCGGAGGCCGCGGCCGCGTAGGGTCCTCGGCCGACGCCCCTTATGGTGCAGTGCAAAAATAGCTTGACGCGGTGCCCCGCAAGGCCCATATTGTCAGTTATGTTGCAGTGCAACATAACCAGTTCCGAAGGAGGAACCCCCGATGTCCAAGCCCTTTAACCCGTTTGCCGAGCTCGACTTCAGCAAGTTCATGGCCGAGCTCAAGATCCCGGGCGTCGACTTCGATCAGGTCGCGTCCACCTACCGCAAGAACCTCGAGGCGATGACCACGGCGAGCCAAGTCGCGGTCGAGGGCGCGCAGTCGATCGTCAAGCGTCAGGCCGAGCTCCTGCGCGAATCGATGGAGGAGTACGCCCAGCTGATGCGCCAATACGCGACGCCGGCATCCGCCGAGGAGGCCGCCTCCAAGCATGCCGAGGCCGCCAAGCGCACGTTCGAGGCGACCCTCGCCCACATGCGCGAGATCAGCGAGATGATCGCCAAGACCAACCAGGAGTCGCTCGAGATCATCAACAAGCGCGTCTCGGAGCTGCTCGACGAGGTCAAGGCGCTGGCGACGAAGAAGAAGGTGAAGTCGGCCGCCTGACGGCGCTCGGCTCAACGCTGCGCACTGAGGCCGCCCGCAGGAGGGCGGCCTTCGGCGCGTCCCTTGCCGGGGCAGCAAGGCGATGCTAGCGTGCGCGCCCGTTCAAGGGGCGAGGCGGCGCGCGCGATGGCAGAGATCACTTACGCGGAGTTCGCGCGGGTCGACATCCGCGTCGGCACGGTCGTGGAGGCCGAGCCCCATCCCGAGGCGAAGAAGCCCGCCTGCAAGCTCAGGGTCGATTTCGGGCCCGAGATCGGCATCAAGCGGACTTCGGCTCAAATCACCCGGCACTACACACTCGGCGAGCTCGTCGGCCGCCAAGTCGCCGCCGTGGTCAACTTCCCGCCCAAGCAGATCGGCAAATTCATGAGCGAGGTTCTGGTGCTCGGGTTCCCGGATGTAGAGGGGAATGTCGTATTAATTTCGCCAGATCAAAGAGTTCCTAATGGGGGGCGCTTATACTGAGCTGGTCTCAGACAATGCGATAAGAGTTCGTCCCAAACACATCCCCAAAAGACCGTTGCGTAAGGGGACGCCCGAATAGACCGCGGCATGGGGTAAGTTCATGGCGAGGCTGATCGCTTCAGCGGGCGCCGATCGCGTGGAAGGCGGCGCCGGCAACGCGCGCGTTTGCTCCTGGGCTGTTGGAGCCCTCGTTGCTGCTGTGAGGCTCGTCAGAAGCCCGAGCGCCTCCTGTTAGCGCCTATCCGGCGGGCGTCCTGGCAACGCGGAAGCCGGCACTGTTGCTGCGGCCCCCGAAGTCGAGCCAGTCGCGTGACGCCGCGCGCAGCTCCCTCGGACCGCTGCTCCAGGAGCCACCACGAAGCGCCCGACGGCCGCAGTCGCCCGAGACCATTGCGATCGATGCGTCTCCCGGCGCCCCCTCGTAATTATCCTTCCAGCAATCCTCGACCCACTGCCAGGCATTACCCAGCATGTCGTAGAGCCTGAACGGATTCGGCGCGAAGCTGCCGACCGGCGCCGTGCTCTTACTGTCCCATTGAGTCCCGCAACCGGCGCAGAGCGCGTTGCCACGGCCGATCTCGTTACCCCACCAGTATTTCGTGGTCGTGCCGCCTCGCGCTGCATATTCCCACTCCGCCTCGGTCAATAGCCGATAGCCCCGTCCAGTCTTGCGCGACAACCATGCGACATAGGCCTTGGCGTCATCCCAGCTCACTCTAACCACGGGATGGCGGTCGTTCTGCGCAAAACCCGGGTTCTGCCAATTGGTGCCGCCGCGGCCGCCGGCCTCCTGCGCGAACCGCGAGTACTCGCCGACCGTCACGTGGAATTTCCCAAGCGCCAGCGCCTGCCCGACTCGAACCCGATGCATCGGCTTTTCGTTGCTATACTCATCCGACCCCATCTGGAACTCTCCCGCCGGAATCACCACCATCTCCGGGCAGTCGGCACAGTCGCGGAAACTCTGCCCGACCCCCACCGGATAACCGCTGGCATTCGCCGGTAGCGGCCGCACGGCCGCTGCCGGGGGAGCGACCAGCGCCTGCTTCTCTGCCTTTGCCAGCGCTTCACCCAGCGCCTTCGCATCGCTGGCGTAGGTGCCGGCGGGATAGCGCTTGAGGAAGCGATCCACGAGGCCGCTCTCCTTGGTGTCCTTGATCCGCTGCCACTCCGCCTCCTCGGCCGCCTTCATGTCCTGAATGGCGTCGCCGAAGACGAAGCCGCGCAGTTTGTCGTCGGCGCTGGCGACCCGGTACCAGCCCGTGTCCTTGACCCGGCCGGTGACCGTCAG
>DATEQI010000357.1:0-13284 GCA_035272805.1 Alphaproteobacteria bacterium
GAGGGCGAGGGCCGTCAGCATGAAGAGAAGGATCGCGCTCAAGCTCGGGATGATCATGGCTGGACGTCCTGCGATTTCGGCGTGGGCTTTCGCCCTTGCCGCCGGTGCTGACCGGATCACCCGATTTTCGCCCTGATCTTCTCCGCGAGGATGGCGATCGCCGCGCGGTTGCCCGGCTTCAATCCCCAGTTGATCTTGAGCTCGTCGCCCAGGCGGCGCGGCAGGATGTGAATGTGAAAATGCGGGACCGATTGGGCGGCACCCGGCCCGTTCGCCTGGATGAGGTTGAGCCCAGCGGGCTTCACCACCTCGCGCACGGCTCTCGCGACCTTGGCCGCGGTCTCGGCCACCTTGCCCACCTCTCCGGTTCCCGCCGCGTAAATGTCCTCGAAGTGACCCTTGGCGATGGCGAGACAGTGCCCCTCGTTCGCCGGATTGATGTCCATGAAGGCGAGTGTCGACGCGTCCTCATAGACCTTGAAGCAAGGCACCTCGCCTGCCGCGATCTTGCAGAAAATGCAATTGGCCTCGCGCTTCATGAGCCGCCTCTCCTCCCTGCCCCGTCACGCATCCCCACAAGAAGCCCCTTGCCCCCCAAGGGCAAGCGCCTAATCCGCCCGCACGGCGGCGGTCTTGAGCGCCGCCTGGGCACCCGCAAGCCGGGCGACGGGCACGCGGAAGGGGGAGCAAGAGACGTAATCGAGGCCGACCTCGGCGCAGAAATGCACCGAGGCGGGGTCGCCGCCGTGCTCGCCGCAGATGCCGCACTTGAGACCCTTGCGCGTCTTGCGGCCGCGTGCGACGCCGAGGCGCACGAGCTCGCCCACCCCCTCCACGTCGATGCTGACGAAGGGATCGCTCGCGAAGATGCCCTTCTGCCGGTAAACCTCGAGGAACTTGCCCGCGTCGTCGCGCGAGAGGCCGAGGCAGGTCTGCGTGAGGTCGTTGGTGCCGAAGCTGAAGAACTCCGCCGTCTCGGCGATCTCGTCCGCGCACAAGGCCGCGCGCGGCAGCTCGATCATGGTGCCGAGCAGATAGGCGGGCGCGATGCCCGTCTCCGCCTCGACCTCCTTGGCGACCGCGGCGATGCGCTCCTTCAGGATGTCGAGCTCGCGCTTCGTCGCGACGAGCGGGATCATCACCTCCGGCTCCACCTTGCGCCCGGTCTCCCGCTCGACGATCGCCGCCGCCTCGAAGATGGCGCGCGCCTGCATTTCGTAGATCTCGGGAAAGGTGATCGCGAGGCGGCAGCCGCGGTGGCCCAGCATGGGGTTGACCTCGAAGAGCTTCGCCGCGGCCTCGCGGATGCGCATCACCGAGACGCCCGCCGCCGCCGCGACCTCCTTCATCTCGGCTTCCTCGTGCGGCAGGAACTCGTGCAGCGGCGGGTCGAGAAGCCGGATGGTCACCGGCAGCCCCTCCATGATTTTCAGGAGCTCGACGAAGTCGTTGCGCTGCATGGGGAGAAGCTTGGCGAGTGCCGCGCGCCGGCCTTTCTCGTCCTCCGCCACGATCATCTCGCGCACGGCCACGATGCGGCCCTCCTCGAAGAACATGTGCTCGGTGCGGCAGAGCCCGATGCCCTCGGCGCCGAACTCCCGCGCGTGGCGAGCATCCGAAGGCGTGTCCGCATTCGCACGCACGCCGATCTTGCGGAAGCCATCGGCCCAGCCCATCAGCGTCGCGAAATCGTCCGAGAGCTGCGGCTTGACGGTCGGCACCGTGCCGAGGAACACCTCGCCCGTGCCGCCGTCGATGGTGATCGCGTCCCCCGCCCGCACCACGCGGTTCCCCACCGTCATGGTGCCGGCGTCGTAATCGATCTTGAGGTCCCCCGCCCCCGCCACGCACGGCCGACCCATGCCGCGCGCCACCACCGCCGCGTGGCTGGTCATGCCGCCGCGCGTGGTCAGAATGCCCTTCGCGGCATTCATGCCGTGGATGTCCTCGGGGCTCGTCTCGATGCGCACGAGCACGATGTCTTGGCCGAGCTTGGCTTTCGCCTCCGCCTCGCCGGCATGGAAGACGACGGCGCCGGAGGCGGCCCCCGGTGAAGCCGGCAGGCCGCGCGCGAGCTGCGTGCGCGGCGCCTTGGGATCGAGGGTGGGATGGAGCAGCTGGTCGAGCGAGGCCGGGTCGATGCGCGCCACCGCCTGGGCTTTCGTGATCAGCCCCTCTTTCGCCATGTCGACTGCGATGCGGATCGCGGCCGCCGCGGTGCGCTTTCCCGTGCGCGTCTGCAGCATGTAGAGCTTGCCCTTCTCGACCGTGAACTCGAGGTCCTGGACGTCGCGGTAGTGGCGCTCGAGCCTCTCACGCGCCTCAAGCAGCTCCTTGAACACCTCCGGCATCGTCTCTTCCATCGCGGGCAGCCGCGAGCCCGTCGCTCGCTTCGCCAGAACCGTCAACGACTGCGGCGTGCGGATGCCGGCGACCACGTCCTCGCCCTGGGCGTTGACGAGGTATTCGCCGTAGAAGGCGTTCTCCCCCGTGGACGGGTTGCGCGTGAAGGCCACCCCGGTTGCGCAGCTCTCGCCCATGTTGCCGAACACCATCGCCTGCACGCTGACCGCGGTCCCCCACTCGTCGGGAATGCCGTGGAGCCGCCGATAGGTGATGGCGCGCTGGTTGTCCCAGCTTCCGAATACGGCGCCGACGGCACCCCAGAGCTGGTCCTGCGGGTCCTGCGGAAAGGGCTTGCCGAGCTCTTCGGCCACCAGCGCTTTGTAGCCCTCGACCAGCTCCTTGAAGTCGGCGGCCGAGATCTCCGTGTCGAGCGATACGCCCCGCTCTTCCTTGAGGAGCTCGAGGCGCTCCTCGAAATGATGGTGATCGATGCCAAGCACCACGTTGCCGTACATCTGAAGGAAGCGACGATAGCTGTCGTAGGCGAAGCGCTCGTTCCCGCTCGCCGCAGCAAGGCCCAGAACGGTCTCGTCGTTGAGGCCGAGGTTGAGCACCGTGTCCATCATGCCCGGCATCGAGGCGCGCGCACCCGAGCGCACGGAGACGAGGAGCGGGTTTCGCGGATCGCCGAACTTCCGCCCAACGCTTTTCTCGATCTTCTTGAGCGCGGCGCTCACGGCACCCTGGAGCTCGCGCGGATAGCGCCGGTCGTGCGCGAAATAATAGGTGCAGACCTCGGTCGTGATGGTGAAACCGGGCGGCACCGGCAGCCCGATCCGGCTCATCTCGGCGAGGCCGGCGCCCTTGCCGCCGAGGAGCTCCGCCATGGAGGCCTTGCCTTCCGCCTTGCCGTCGCCGAACGAATAGACCCATTTCGCCATGCCTATCCCTCAATCTTGGAGAAATCCGCGACGTCGCCGAGTGCGGTGCGGATGCGGGCGAGCAGCTTCAGGCGGTTCGCCCTGAGCTTGCTATCGTCGCAATTGACCGTGACCTTGTCGAAGAAGGCATCGACCGGGGGCCTGAGACGCGCGAGTGCCGCCATGGCCCCCGCGAAGTCCTCGCGTCCGATGGAGCTCCGTATCGCGTTGCCCGCGCTCGCAAGCCCTTCCAGGAGAGCGCGCTCCTCGCCCTCTCTCAACAACGCCGTGTCCACGCCGCCGTCGTAGGTGACCCTGTCCCTCTTTTCCTCGATGCGCACGATATTGGACGCGCGCTTGTAGGCCGTGAGCAGATTGGCGCCGTCCTCGCTCGCGAGGAACTTGGCGAGCGCATCGACTCGCGCGAGCAAGCGCAAGAGATCATCCTCGCCGCCCAAGGCAAAGACCGCCGAGACCAGATCGTGCCGCACCCCCTTCTCGCGCAAATGCACTTTCAGGCGGTCGGCGAAGAAGGCCAAGAGCTCGCCGGCGTCGAATTTGGCGGCATTCTCGGCGCCGGACCGTTGCTCCGCGTAAAGACGATGAGCGAGTGCGAATGCCTTGGCAAGCCGCAGGCGCAGGCCGTTCTCGACGATGAGCCGGATGACGCCCAGCGCGGCGCGCCGCAAGGCGTAGGGATCCTTCGAGCCGGACGGCTTCTCGCCGATCGCGAAGAATCCCACGAGCGTGTCGATCTTGTCGGCGAGAGCGACGGCGACGGAAACCGGCGCCGTCGGGCAGCGGTCGTTGGGGCCGAGAGGGGCGTAATGCTCCGCGATCGCGTCTGCAACCATCGGGGCCTCGCCTTCGTGAAGCGCATAATAACGCCCCATGGTCCCCTGCAGTTCCGGAAATTCCCCGACCATGCCGGAGACGAGATCGGCCTTGGCGAGGAGGGCGGCACTGCGCACGTGATCGACTTTGGCGCCGGGCACGCGCGCCGCCAGCTCGGCCGCGAGCACCTGGAGCCGTGCCACCTTGTCGCCCACGGTGCCGAGCTTGGCGTGGAAGATGAGCTCGTGAAGGCGCGGGACTCTCTCCTCGAGCCTCGTCTTGCGGTCCTGATCCCAGAAGAACTTGGCATCGGCGAGGCGCGCGCGCAGCACGCGTTCGTTGCCGGCGACGATGGCCGCACCGCCGTCCATGGCCGCCATGTTGGCGACGACGATGAAGCGGGGGGCCAAGCGGCCGTCTTGCGTCTCGAGCGAGAAATAGCGCTGGTTCGTGCGCATGGTGGTGACGAGCACCTCGCGCGGAAGCGCCATGAAACTCCCGTCGATAGAGCCGATGAGGGGGACCGGCCATTCGACGAGTCCGGCGACCTCTTCCAAAAGTGCCGCATCATCCCTGAGGGCCAAGCCCTCGCCCGCGGCGAGCTCGACGGCGCGCGTCGAGATGAGGCGCTTGCGCTCCTCGCGGTCGAGAATCACGAAGGCTGCGCGAAGCTTCTCCTTGTAATCAGCGAAGCTCTCGACGGCGAAGGGCTTGGGCGAGAGAAAGCGGTGCCCGCGCGTCCTGTTGCCGAAGGCAAGGGAATTTCCCCCGAGATCGAGGGCACCCCTCAGCACCTTGCCCTCGAAGATGGCGAGCACGCCATGCAAGGGCCGCACGTAACGGAAGCTCGTCGAGCCCCAGCGCTGCGATTTGGGCCAGGAGAGCCCGCGAACGGCCGCAACCACAAGCTCCGGCAACACTTCGGCGGTCTTCCGCCCCGCCACGGCGCGCACCGCAAAATAGAATTCGGCGTTGCCGACGGTGCGCCGCTCGCACTGGTCGGTCGTTGCGAGACCGGCCGATTTGAGGAAACCCTGGAGTGCTGTCTCGGGTGCCCCCACGCGCGGGCCCTTGCGCTCCTCGAGCAGGTCGGGCTGCCGAGCCGGCAAGCCGGCGACGACAAGCGCGAGGCGGCGCGGCGTTACGTGCGCGTCGGCGCCGGAGAATTCGAGACGTGCCGCCTCGAGCTTCTCCGTGACGAGACGCCGCAACTCCTCGGCCCCGCGCAGCTGCATGCGCGCCGGAATCTCTTCGGAGAGCAGCTCGAGAAGGAGCTCGGCCATGCGCCCCTCAGGCCATGTGTCCGCGGCTCTTGAGCCAGGCCTCGCAGCATGCCTTGGCGAGCGCGCGCACGCGCGCGATATAGGCTTGGCGCTCGGTGACGCTGATGACCCCGCGCGCGTCAAGGAGATTGAAGAGATGGCTCGCCTTGACGCACTGGTCGTAGGCCGGCAGCGCGAGGGCTGCGCCCAAGAGCGATCCGCATTCCCTCTCCGCGTCCTGGAAGTGCCGGGAGAGGAGCTCGGTGTCGGCGCGCTCGAAGTTGTAGGCGGAGAACTCGCGCTCGCTCTCTAGGAACACGTCGCCATAGGTGACGCGGGCGGCCCCGGGAGCGCCGTTGAAATCGAGGTCGTAGACGCTCTCGACCCCTTGCACGTACATGGCGAGGCGCTCGAGGCCGTAGGTGTACTCGACCGAGACCGGATTGCAGTCGATGCCGCCGACCTGCTGGAAGTAGGTGTATTGCGTGATCTCCATCCCGTCGCACCAGACCTCCCAGCCGAGGCCCCAGGCGCCGAGCGTCGGGCTTTCCCAGTCGTCCTCGACGAAGCGGATGTCGTGGCGACGGGGATCGATGCCGAGACGCTCGAGGCTCGCGAGGTAAAGCTCCTGGGCATTCGCGGGCGAGGGCTTGAGGATCGCCTGGAATTGATAATAGTGCTGGAGCCGGTTGGGATTCTCGCCGTAACGGCCGTCGCTCGGCCGACGCGAGGGCTGCACATAGGCGGCACGCCATGGCTCGGGGCCGAGGCTGCGCAACGTCGTCGCCGGATGGAAGGTGCCGGCTCCCATCTCGACATCATAGGGTTGCAGGATCACACAGCCCTGCTCCGCCCAATATTGCTCAAGCGCCAGGATCAGCGACTGGAAGCTCTTGGCGGAGGCGCCGCTCTTGGCCATCGTTCGCTCGTCTCGGGCTCGATGTGCGGCGCACAATAGAGGGCGCTCCCGGGCCGGTCAAGGCAGCGATCGTTACGTCCTAAGCTCTTGACGCAGCGAAGAAAACCTCTCGGCTAAGCGCCATAGGGACAGCCCGGCTGGCCGCAGCTGGTAGCACCTTGCGCGGGCACATAGGCGCCGCAAACCCGGCACTTCACGGTCTCCTCGATCTGCTGCGTCGTACGGGCACCCCCACCTCCCGCCGTGCGCGCGTCCTCGCGTTGCCGCCGCGCCTCGGCCGCGCGCAGCTCTTGGAAGCGGCTCAGCAGTTTGGAGCCGTACACGACCGCGACGATGATGCCGATGAGGACGACGAGCTTCGAGAAAGAAAAGGCGAACATGGCGCCATCTAGGCCCCCGCGGCCCAGGCGGTCAAGGAAAAGCGCCGCCGCTGCGCATCCTTGCGGCCTCAGGCGCGCTTGAGTGCCTTCTCCATCGTCGCCATGTCGAAGGCCGGCATGGACTGCAGCCGGCCAAAGCCCTCCTTCGCGTACCAGACCGAGAAGGCCAACATCGCTTCGGCGCTCGGTGCGTCGACCACATCGACGAAATCATATTTGCCCTGGGTGTAGTAAACGGACTCGAGCGCAATGCCGAGCGCCTTCAGCTTCGCCTTGGCGGCGCGGGTGCGGGCCGCCTGCTTGGTTGCCCAATCCGCGCTCAAGCTTCCGAGGATCACGTACTTCATAAAGGCCTCCTGTGGGTGGGTGGCTGGCGACAGGCCGGCGCGCGCCGGGCCTGCCACTGACAGAGGATCATACACCTCTGCGATGGAAAAAGGCGCGTGGAGCGCCGGCGGAACGTTCATGTTGCGGCAAGCATTTCGTCATCACGCGACCTACATAGAAAGGCGGGGCGGAGCCGACTTCGGCAAAGTCCCTCGACGCAGCTCAGGATGGCACCGGCAATGAACGATACCTCCCTCCCCCCTGCGCGCCGCAGCGAGCGCGCAGTAGCGCTCGTTCTTCAAGGCGGCGGCGCGCTCGGCGCCTATCAAGCGGGCGCCTATAAGGCGCTTTGCGAGCGCGGCCTTGAGCCGCAATGGCTGGCCGGCACCTCGATCGGCGCGATCAACGCCGCGATCATCGCCGGCAACGAGCGCAGCCGCGCGCACGAGCGCCTCGACGAATTCTGGCGCGAGATCTCCACATCCGACCCCTTGGCACCGCCTGCAAGCCTTGCGGGCCTGCGTCAGTTTTATAACTTCTGGAGCGCCCAGCGCACCGCACTCGCCGGCCAACCCGGCTTCTTCGCGCCGCGCCCGCTCCCGCCGCTTTCGCTGCTGCCGGGCGGGCCTGCCGCAACAAGCTATTATGATACCGCTCCGCTCAAGCGCACGCTCGAGCGGCTCGTCGACTTCGACCGCATCAACGCCCGCAAGGTGCGATTGAGCCTCGGCGCAGTCGCCGTCGAGACCGGCAAGACCGTCTTCTTCGACAACCACGAGCGAAAGCTCGGTCCCGAGCATGTGATGGCGAGCGGCGCCTTGCCGCCGGCATTCCCGCCGGTCTCGATCGACGGCGCCCTTTATTGGGATGGCGGCATCGTATCGAACACGCCGCTCGAGGCGATCCTCGCCACTCCGCCGGAGCGGGATTGGCTCATTGTGGTCGTCGATCTCTGGGATGCGAAGGGGCCGGCGCCCAAGACGCTTGTCGAAGTGGAGGGCCGCCTCAAGGACATCACCTACGCAAGCCGCGCCAGCGAGCATATCCGCGCCTTCAACCGCATCAGCGAGCTGAGGGCCCTCATCGACCGACTCTATAGCAAGCTGCCGGCCAATGCCGATGACGAGGGGCTGTGGCTTCAGGTCCAGGCGCTCGGCTGCCCGCACGCGATCGATATCCTGCATCTCGTTTACGAGCAGGCGGCCTTCGAGCTCGCCTCCAAGGACTATGAATTCTCGCGTTCCTCCGTCGAGCGCCACCTGGCCGAAGGCTACGCGCAGGCCATTCGCCTGCTCGAGGCGCGCGGCTGGTGCGCGCCCGCGCGCGAGCCGGGCATGGTGCGCGTCTATGAGAACGAGCGGTTGCCGGCGGCCAAGCCCCGGCCGAGCTGAGTGCTAAACCGCGAGCCTCAACGGACCGTGCGCAGACTCCGGCGCGAAAGCCTTTCCACGAACCGAGACGAAGGACAGCAAGGAGGATGGCCATGCAGATGAAGGACAAGATCGCCGTCGTTACCGGGGCCGGGAGCGGAATCGGGCGCGAGATCGCGCTTGCTTTCGCGCGCGAGGGCGCCAAGCTCGGCATCGCCGACGTGAACCTCGACGGCGCCAACGCGGTCGCCAAGGAGATCGGCCAAGCCGGCGGAAAGGCGATCGGCCTGCGCATGGACGTGACCAAGGAGGCCGAGGTCGACGGCGCCGTCGAAACGCTGGTCAAGACCTTCGGCGGCCTCGATGTCATGGTGAGCAATGCGGGCATTCAGCACATCGACCCGCTCGACAAGCTCAGCTACGCCGATTGGCGCAAGGTGGTGTCGATCCATCTCGACGGCGGCTTCCTCGTCACGCGCGCGGCCCTGCGCCAGATGTACAAGCAGGGGCGCGGCGGCGCGATCATCTACATGGGCTCGGTCCATTCGCACGAGGCCTCCCCGCTAAAGGCGCCCTACGTCGCGGCCAAGCACGCCCTCCTCGGGCTGTGCAAAACGGTCGCCAAGGAGGGCGCCGAGCACGGCGTGCGCGCCAATGTGATTTGCCCCGGCTTCGTGCGCACCCCGCTCGTCGAGAAGCAGATCCCCGAGCAGGCCAAGGATCTCGGCATCAGCGAGGAGGAGGTCGTCAAGAAGGTCATGCTCGGCCAGACCGCCGATGGCGAGTTCACCACACTCGAGGACGTGGCCGCCCTCGCGGTCTTCCTCGCCGCCTTTCCCACCAATGCGCTCACCGGGCAATCCGTCGTGGTGAGCCACGGCTGGTTCATGCAATAGGTGCGCGGCGGCGCGCGCGCCATATGGCCGCCGCAGCCGGCCTAGGTTATGATCCTCCCCTCGCTTTGACACGCCATTCAGGGGGGATGCGATGTCTCAGGCCCATCCGACGGCCGGCCTCACGCGCCGGCGCCTGCTCGCCGCAGCCAGCGCCACGCTCGCCACCTTGGCCGTGGTAGCGCTGCCCAAGCTGGTCTTCGCACAGCAGAAGGCGCCTTTCGGCTTGCCGGCGCTGCCTTATGGCGAGGATGCGCTCGACCCGGTGATCTCCGCCCGCACCATGTCCTTCCACTACGGCAAGCACCATCGCGCCTATGTCGACAATCTCAACAAGCTCATCGAGGGCACCGAGTTCATGAACCAGTCCCTCGAGGAGATCATCAAGAGCACGCTCGTCAATCCGAACCGGACCGCGATCTACAACAACGCGGCGCAAGCCTGGAACCACGCGTTTTACTGGCAGAGCATGCGGCCAGGCGGTGGGGGCGAGCCGAGTGGCGGCGCCAAGGAGCGCATCGCGGCCTCTTTCGGCGGATACGACGGCTTCAAGAAGGAGTTCTCGGCCGCGGCCGCGACCCAGTTCGGCAGCGGCTGGGCCTGGCTGGTGGCCGACAAGGACAAGGCGCTGCACGTGCTCAAGACCGCGAACGCGGACACGCCGGTCGCCCAGGGCATGCGACCGCTCTTGACCATCGATGTGTGGGAGCACGCCTATTATCTCGATTACCAGAACCGGCGCGCCGATTACATCGCCGCCTGGCTCGACAAGCTGGTCAACTGGGATTTCGTCAACGCGAACTTGGCTTGAGCCGACGACGACGGGCTCGGACCATTGGGTGCAATTGCACAAAAGGCTGCTGGACCTCTTCTCTGTTTGGTCGTGACCCTTAGAGCCCGAAGCGGGCCCAAAGCGCGCGCGCCTCGAGGGCGGAGAGAAGCTCGGCCGCCCACTCGGCCGGCGCTGCGGCGGCACCGGCGGCGTCGGCCGCGAGCCCAAGCCGGCGCCTGAGCCAGCCGCGCTCGGCGCCGACCGGGCGGAGGCGCACCTTGTCGCCGAAGCGGCGACGCAAGGTTCCCCTGAGATCGCCGATGCCGTCGACGAGGCCGAGCTCGAGCGCGCGCTTTCCTGTCCAGAACTCGCCGTTGAAGAGCTCATCTTCGGGCAGCTTGAGCTTGGCCCCGCGCCGCGCGCGCACGTAGGCCTTGAAGGCCTCGTGCACCTCGCGCTGCAGCGCCTTGAGACGCTCCACGTCCGCCGGGTTTTCCTCGAGGAACGGATCGAGCATCGCCTTGCGCTCGCCCGCGGTGTAAAGCCGGCGGCGGATGCCGAGGCGGGCGATCAGCTCGTGGAAGCCGAAGCCCGCCGAGATCACGCCGATCGAGCCGACGATCGAGGTCTCGCTCGCGTAAATCTCGTCCGCGGCCGCGGCGAGCCAATAGCCGCCCGAGGCCGCGACATCCTCGACGAAGGCGATGACGGGCACGCCCTTCTCCTCGGCGAGCTGGCGAACGCGCGCCGCGATGAGTGCCGACTGCGTCGCTGCCCCGCCCGGCGAGTTGAGCGCCAAAGCCACGGCCGCAAGCGGCTTCATGCGGAAGGCGCGCTCGAGCGGTGCCGCCAGCGAGGCGATGCTGAGCCCGCCGCGCAAGGGACCGAGGGGACCGATGACGCCGGCGAGCCGCACCACGGCGACCTGTGGTGCGGGCGTGCGCAATGCGCCTAAGGGCAAACGATCGAGCCAGCGCGACAGCATCATGGCGCGAGGATAGGCCGCCGCGCTTGCCCTGCCAACCATGGGTCTCAGTTTAAATTTCCACTTTCGGGCCCATGGCTGTCGCGCCAGGCCGCCGGCCAGCGGGGCCGCTGACTGGGGTACTGCGGCCTTTGCCTTAGTGTCCCGCTCGCGCGAAACAGGGGCCGCCCGAAGGCGGCCCCTTACCTCGGATCAATATTCGCTCGGCAACAGGATGACGCCGTTGGTGAAATACAGCGCGATCTCCGGCAGCGGAAAATCCGTGTACTCGACCGCCTTGCGATAGACGGCCTTGCCGTTCCCGTCCTCGCAGGTGAGCGTCGCCGTGCGGTCGGGATTTACCGTCAGCTTCCACCGCTGGAACTCCCTCTCCGACGAGGAGGAGGAGGCCATCCGCAAGGCCCGGGCGGATCAGTCCAGGTAGGGCCCGGCTCCGAGCAGCAACTGGGCTCCGCCGGTGATCACCCGGCCCTTGCCGTCGCGGACCCGCTGGACGACGTCCACCGTGTAGCGCGCGCCGTGCTCCATCTTCTCGGGCAAGCGCACCGCCACGACCAGCGTGCCTCGGGCGTGGGCCGGCAGGGCGACCCCCTCCAGTTCAGCGCGGTGGTTGAGGTCGGCGCGGAGGTGGAAGCCACGATCGTCGTCGTCGCGCTCTCCCGCCGGGAGCAGGCGGACTCGCTCGGCCGCGCCGAGGGGGAGGCGGGTGCCGACTCGGGGCTTGCCGGCGGCGAGGAGGCGGGCCGAGGCGCCGACGGCCATCACGGCGAGCTGGGCCGCCTTCGGCAGGATCGCGCCGTCGAGGAGCAAGGCGGCCGTCACCGGCGAGCGCAGGGGATTGTGGAATCCCAACGCGATCATCGCTACGCCCGGCTCGCCGAGCCAGGGGATCGGGGGCCCGGGCGGCGCACCAGGCGGCAGCCAGAACACGTTGCGCTGTCCCAGCTGGGTTACCAGCGGCACCAGGGCGTCGACGCTGGTGGGATCGGCGCCGGTGGCCGCGACCTGATCGGCCGCCGAGTACGGCGTCGGGCCGTGGACGATGGCGAAGAGGCAGTAATGGCTACTCGCGGCGATCGTGGTGGCCTGCGGCCAGTCCCAGGAGACGACGGCGGGAGCGGTGGCGTTGGGGGCGGGAGCGCCGAGCGCGCGGGGATCCCCGACCGCCGTCCAGCCGCCCGTCAGCGGCGTCGCGGTGTCGATCGTGCCGTCGGGGTGGAACCGGCTCCAGAAGCCCGTTGGCAGCGCCGGCACCATGGACGCGGCGTTGCAGAAGATCAGCCATACGCTGAGGTTGCCGGCGGCGGTGAAGTCGCGATTGTGAACCTGCACATGGACGTGGGCGGCCCGCCCCGGCGTCATCCCAGACGCATCGCTGCGCAGCATGTCGAAGGCCACGTGATCAAGCTGGGTCGGCGGCGTGAGGATGCCGGGATACTCAGGATCGGTCTGGTACTCGTAGCCGGCGGGAGCGCCGCTCAGCGCGTTCTCCACCTTGATGTCCGGGCTCAGCCAATGGCCGAGGCTGCCGGCGGACGTGCCGAAGGGGCTGGGCATCCCCTCGGCCGTGGGCGTGATCCAGCCGAGGTCGGCCGGATGCTTGCGCAAGTACACGGTCGAGCCCGCCGCCGCCGGGGGATCGACCTCCCGCTCCCACAGCCCCCGCATCGGCACTGTCGCGCGCAGCAGCTTGTGCGACCCTGCCTTGCCCACCCAAAGATCATTGATGTAGCCGCCCGGCAGCCCGCCCGCGCCGCTCAGCCCGAAGTCGGAGAGATCGGTGACGTTCCACGACGCGCCGCCGGCGCTGTCGAGCTGGTAGACCACGCGACCCTGCGCCAAGTAGAGCCGGGTGGCCAAGTCGGGGTCGGCCAGGAGGCGGACGTTGTAGTCGCCCGTCGACTCGGCCGGCGCAGGTACCAGCCCCTGCGCGGTCCATACGCCGACGGTGCTCACCGAGTACAGTGCGGGCTGCGAGCCGGACATGCCGGCGATGGCGAAGGCCGTGGAGCCCTGGCTGACGGTGAGTCCGTACACCTCGGCGACTCCCATCGGGCGGCCGGAGCTGAGGTCGGTCCAACCCGCCGCCCCGTCGGGGTCTGGAGTGTAAAAGATGCGGCCGTCCTCGGTCGAGGCGTACGCCGTGGTGGAGCCGGGGTCGAGGGCGATGATCAGCGGCTCGCTCGTCGACGGGAAATCGCTGTGGATTGGGGTGACCGTCCCGCTCGCGTCGATGCGGATCACCAGCTTGCGGCCGGACGCGGTCAGCACTCCCG
>DATEQI010000358.1:0-13099 GCA_035272805.1 Alphaproteobacteria bacterium
GCCATGACGGCGTCACGCGCTGCCTCTGGGAGCACCCCCGCCGGCTGGGCGGCCAGGATGTCGCTGCCGAGGTTCGAGGTCATGACGATGAGCGTGTTGCGGAAGTCGACCGTGCGGCCCTGGCCGTCGGTCAGCCGGCCGTCGTCGAGCACCTGCAGCAGCACGTTGAAGACGTCGGGGTGCGCCTTCTCGATCTCGTCGAACAGGATCACCTGATAGGGGCGCCGCCGCACCGCCTCGGTGAGCGAGCCGCCCTCCTCGTAGCCGACGTAGCCAGGCGGGGCGCCGATGAGGCGCGCCGTCGAATGCTTCTCCATGTACTCGGACATGTCGATGCGCACCATCGCCGCCTCGTCGTCGAAGAGGAAGGCGGCGAGCGCCTTGGTGAGCTCGGTCTTGCCCACCCCGGTCGGACCCAAGAAGAGGAAGGAGCCGAGCGGCCGGTTGGGATCCTGCAGCCCCGCCCGCGCGCGCCGCACGGCGTTGGCGACGGCGCTGAGCGCCTCGTCCTGGCCGACCACGCGCCTGCGCAAGCTCGCTTCCATGTGGATGAGCTTCTCGCGCTCGCCTTCGAGCATGCGGTCGACCGGAACGCCGGTCCAGCGCGAGACCACGGAGGCCACGTCCTCGGCCGTCACCTCCTCCTTGAGCATGGCCTGGCCGCTGACTTCCTCGGCGGCCTTGAGCTTGCGCTCGAGCTCGGGCACCACGCCATAGAGGAGCTCGCCCGCGCGCGCCCAGTTGCCTTGGCGTTGCGCCGTCTCGAGCTCGCTCTTGGCCTGGTCGAGCTGGGCCTTGATCTGCTGCGCGCTTGCAAGCTTCTCCTTCTCCGCCTGCCAGCGCGCGGTGAGCTCGGCCGACTGGGCCTCGAGCGCCGAGAGCTCGCCCTCGAGCCTCTTGAGGCGCTCCTTGGAGGCGTCGTCCGTCTCCTTCTTGAGCGCCTCGCGCTCGATCTTGAGCTGGATGATGCGGCGGTCGAGCTCATCGATCTCCTCGGGCTTGGAGTCCACCTCCATGCGCAGCCGGCTCGCCGCCTCGTCGATGAGGTCGATCGCCTTGTCGGGCAGGAAGCGGTCGGTGATGTAACGGTGCGAGAGCGTCGCCGCGGCCACGATCGCGCCGTCCGTGATGCGCACGCCGTGGTGGACCTCGTACTTCTCCTTGAGCCCGCGCAGGATCGAGATGGTGTCCTCGACCGTCGGCTCGGAGACGAACACCGGCTGGAAGCGCCGCGCGAGAGCCGCATCCTTCTCGAGGTGCTTGCGATACTCGTCGAGCGTGGTGGCGCCCACGCAATGGAGCTCGCCGCGCGCGAGTGCGGGCTTGAGCATGTTGGAGGCATCCATCGCCCCCTCGGCCTTGCCCGCGCCCACGAGCGTGTGCAGCTCGTCGATGAACAGGATGATCTCGCCCGCGGCGGCGCCGATCTCGGCGAGCACGGCCTTGAGCCGCTCCTCGAACTCGCCGCGGAACTTGGCGCCCGCGACGAGGGCGCCCAAATCGAGCGCCATGAGGCGCTTGCCCACGAGGCCCTCGGGCACGTCGCCGTTCACGATGCGCTGCGCCAGGCCCTCGACGATCGCGGTCTTGCCCACGCCCGGCTCGCCGATCAGCACCGGGTTGTTCTTGGTGCGCCGCGCCAGAACCTGGATCGTGCGGCGGATCTCCTCGTCCCGCCCGATCACCGGATCGAGCTTGCCGGCGCGCGCCGCCTCGGTCAGATCGCGGGCATATTTCTTGAGCGCGTCGTAGGAAGCCTCCGCACTCGCGCTGTCGGCGCGCCGGCCCTTGCGCACATCCTCGACCGCCTTATTGAGCGACTGGGGCGTCAAGCCGGCGTCCTTGAGCACGCGCGCCGCCGCCGTCCCCGCGGCGAGCGCAAGCGCAAGCAAGAGACGCTCCGCGGTGACGAAGCTGTCGCCCGCCTTGACCGCGATCGCCTCGGCCTGCTCGAAGACGCGGGCAAGCTCGGGCGTGAGGTAGACCTGCCCCGCGCCGCTGCCCTCGACCCGCGGCAGCTTGGCGAGCTCGCGCTCAAGTGCGGCAAGCGCAGCTCCCGGATCGCTGCCGGCTGCGCGCATGAGATTGGCGGCGAGACCTTCCTTGTCCTCGAGCAGGACCTTGAGGAGATGCTCGGGCGTCAGCCGCTGATGGCCGCTGCGCAGCGCTAATGTTTGCGCCGATTGGATAAACCCCTGCGAGCGCTCGGTATATTTCTCGAGATCCATCTCGTGGCATCCTTTGTCATGGCCCCCTCATGAGGCGGGCGGGAATGCTGGGCCCCGCGTCAGCGAAATGGGCGCCCATGGCTTCCATATGGCGGCGAAGGCGGGCTCACTCAAGGGCCGGGGCGGTGCCGCGCGGCCTCCATCTGCGGTGACCGTAGGCCTTTGCGCCACACCCACGATATTGCAGTGCACAATAATTTCACTTGCTTTGGACAGAGACTTACCCCAGTTATGGTGCGATGCAATATCAAACATCCAAGCTGACCGAGCAGCTTCGCCGCTGGTGGCGGCGCGGCGCCATGGCCCTCCGCCTCGGCGGGCGGCGGCACTTGCCGAGCGTCATCGAGCCGCCGAGCCCCGCTCCGCGCTGGGCGAGCGCGTGGCTGACGACAAATCCGCTGCGCTCCGCGGGCCTCGCGAAGAATTCCTGCCGTTTGGCCTTAGCACTTCAGGGCGGCGGTGCGCATGGCGCCTTCACCTGGGGCGTGCTCGATCGCCTCCTTGAGGTGCCCGGTTGCCGCATCGTCGCGATCAGCGGATCGAGTGCCGGTGCCATCAACGCGGCAGTGCTCGCCGCGGGCTACCTCGAGGGCGGCCCCGTGGCTGCGCGCGAGCGCCTGGAGGCGCTGTGGCGCAAGCTTGCGCAGCTCGCAGCGTTCAGCCCGCTGCGGCCGACCCCCTTCGAGGTGCTCGTCCTCGGCCGCAACAGCGAGTGGTCGTTCTCCCACCTCGCCTTCGATCTCGTCTCGCGCCTGTTGTCACCCTATCAGCTCAACCCGCTCGGCCTCAACCCTTTGCGCCAGGTGCTTGTCGAACTCATCGACTTCGAGCGCTTGCGCAGCAGCGATGCGATCCGCCTCTTCGTCGCCGCGACCAGCGTGGAGACCGGTGACGCGCGCCTCTTCACCAACGGAGAACTCACGCCCGACGTGCTTCTCGCCTCTGCCTGCCTGCCGACGCTATACCCGGCGGTGAAGCTCGACGGCGGGCATTACTGGGACGGCGGCTTCACGGCCAACCCGCCGCTCCTGCCGCTCGTCGAGCAATGCGATGCCAGCGACATCGTGCTCGTGCGCCTCAATCCGAGGCAAGAGGCGGGCGTGCCGACGACCGCGCGCGGCATTCAGTCGCGCCTCAGCCGCATCGTCTTCGATAACCCCTTGAAGCGCGAGCTCGAGAGCATCGACTGGCTGCGCCGCATGGCGAAGAAGGCCGGCATCGGCGCGAGTGGACCGGCTGAGCGGCTCGCATCGCTCCGTCTCCATACGATCGGCGACGACGATGTGCTAAGCAGGCTCGGCAACGCGAGCAAGCTCCATCCCGATTGGCCGCTCGTGCGCGGACTCAGGGATGCCGGGCGTGAGGCCGCCGAAGGCTGGCTCTTCGCGGGAGTAACGCCTCGGCCCGCGGCGAACGACCAGGACGAAGGTGTTGCCGGTCTCGCCGTTTGACAGGCCGCACTCAATCGGGACTAAGATCGCGCCCATGCCAGCGACGCTTGCCCGCATCTACCGCTATCCCGTCAAGGGGCTGACCGCCGAGCCGCTTTCGCGCGTGCGGCTCGAGCCCGGCAAGCGCCTGCCCGGCGACCGTCGCTACGCCATCGAGCACGGCGGCGGCATGAACCACGAGGCCAGGGAAGAGTGGCAGCCGAAAGCCGGCTTCCTCAACTTGATGCGCGATGAGCGCCTGGCCCTCCTCGAGGCCCGCTTCGAGGAGGCGAGCGGCGTGCTGGTGCTTTATCGCGGCGGCAAACGGGTCGCGCGCGGCGACTTGAGCACCCCTCTGGGGCGCACGCTCATCGAACAGTTCTTTGCCGCCTTCTTGAAGGAAGAGCTGCGAGGTGCCGCCAAGCTCGTGGAGGCGCGGGAGGGCGGTTTCACCGACGCGCCCGAGCCGTGGCTCTCGCTCGTCAATCTCGCTTCCGTGCGCGACCTCGGCGAGCGCATCGTCGGAGGCGAGATCGATCCGCTGCGCTTCCGCGCCAATCTCTATCTCGAGGGGCTTGCCCCTTGGCGCGAGCTCGATCTGGTCGAGCGCGAGATCGCCATCGGGCCGGTGCGGCTCAAGGTCGCGAGGGCCATTACGCGCTGTGCCGCGGTCAACGTGAATCCCTCGACCGGCGCGCGCGATCTCAACCTTCCGCGCGCGCTCGAAGGCGGCATCGGCCACGCGAATATGGGCGTCTATGCCGAGGTGCTCAGCGCGGGCGAAATCGAGCCCGGTGCGCCCCTCGTCCTTCCCGATTTCTGAACGGGTCACGCTTAGACCAAACCGCCTCCTCCCGTCATTGCCGGGCTTGACCCGGCAATCCATGGACCCCCGGGTCAAGCCCGGGGGTGACGAGAAGAATTGGCGATTCCATCGAGCCGGAACCCGCTCCAAGCGGAAGCAGCTTCTTTCAGAACGGCTGCGGTTCGGTCCCGTCGTTCGAGCCGTTGATCGGCGCACCCTGGCCGGGGCCGGGACGGATCTCGGGCTGCTCCCCGTCCACGCCCTCGAAGGCATCGAAGTCGTGGCGGGACACGGGGCCGCCGTTGCTGTTGATGATGCGGAAGTAGTGCTCCGCATGCTGGAAGAAGTTCTCGGCCGCGATGCGGTCGCCCGAGGAATGGGCGTCGCGCGCGAGCGCCAAGTACTTCTCATGCAGCTGATAGGCGTTGCCTCGAAGCTTTCCGTTGGGGCCGCTGCTATCGAGCGTCTGCAGCCGCAACGGCACGTTTTGCTTACGCCCGCCGTTCCCGCGGCCACGCGAGCGTTTCGCGTTGGGACCTTGTCTCATCGCACCATCACTTGATATTCGAACGGTTGGTCTGCTGTGGCGTTTGTCTTATTGAGATCCCCTTGAGATCCCCGCGCTCTGCCTTTCGAACCTTGTTCGCGGAAATCCTCTCGGAGCCCCGCGACCGCGGTCTGATTGCGGCGTATTGTCTGATGTGAGCGTGGTGCCTCTTACGCGCACCATCCCCCTCTTAGCAGAAAGCGATCCGCCGCGCCACCGCTTTTCCCCTGCGTCCGCGCTTTTCTGCCCTCGCGTCCCCTCGGCTGGCGCGGCTGATATAATAAGGCATCGCTCGTTTCCCGCAAGGTCCAAGCGTCGGGCGAGCTCGCGAAGCCCGGCCTCGGCCATGATGCCCGCCACCTTGTCCCCCTGGCCCGCGCCGAGCTCGACGAGCGCATGGCCCCCTCGCGCGAGACGGCGCACAAGGGCGGGGGCCAAGGCCCGGTAGCAGGCGAGCCCGTCCGGCCCGCCCGCGAGTGCCAGGCGCGGCTCGAAGCGAGCCACCTCGGGCGCCAGCGCGGAAATCTCGCCTTCGGCCAGATAGGGCGGGTTCGCCAGCACGAGGTCGAAGCGCCCCGCGAGTGCGCTATCCCAGCTACCGACCAGAAAGCGCGCCCGTGAGGCGAGGCCGAGTGCCGCGGCGTTTTCGCGCGCCACGCGGCAGGCAGCCTCGCTCACATCGACGCCAATTCCCTCGGCGGTGCTGAATTCCATAAGCAACGCAAGCAACAAGCATCCGCTTCCCGTGCCGAGATCGAGCACCTTCAGTTTGCGCCCGCCTGCGCGGGCAAGCCCGAGTGCTGCATCGATGAGCGTCTCGCTCTCCGGGCGAGGTACGAGGGTCTCGGGCGTCACCCGAAAAGAGAGGCTCCAGAACTCGCGGCGGCCGAGGATTTGTGCGATCGGCTCGCGCCTGATGCGTCGTGCGAGGAGGGCCTCGAAGCGCCTCTGTTCCTCTCTGCTCAGCACCCGGCCGGGATGGGCGACGAGGGCCTCCAGCGAGCGCCCGGTCGCGCGGGCCATGAGCAGCCGCGCATCGAGCCGCGGCTCGCCGACGGCCGCACCTTGGAGGCGTCTTGCCGCCTCTCTGAGGAGGGTGCCAAGGGTCGCGGTCTCTTGCGTTTTATTCATGGCAGATCTGCGAGCCGTGCAGCCTCGTCCTCGGCACTGAGGGCGTCGATGATCTTGTCGAGGGCCTCGCCCGACATCACGCGATCGAGCTCATAGAGGGTGAGGTTGATGCGATGATCGGTGCAGCGGCCCTGCGGGAAGTTGTAGGTGCGGATGCGCTCGGAACGGTCGCCCGTGCCGACCTGGCTCTTGCGCTGCGCGGCCCGCTCGGCCTCGCGCTTGGCGCGCTCGGCCTCATAGAGCCTCGCGCGCAGGATCTTGAGCGCCTTCGCCTTGTTCTTGTGCTGCGACTTCTCGTCCTGCTGCTGCACCACGATGCCGCTCGGCAGATGGGTGATGCGCACGGCGCTGTCGGTGGTGTTGACGGACTGTCCGCCCGGGCCGCTCGAGCGGAACACGTCGATGCGCAGGTCCTTCTCGTCGATCTGGATGTCGACCTCCTCGGCCTCGGGAAGCACGGCGACGGTCGCCGCCGAGGTGTGGATGCGTCCGCTCGCCTCGGTCGCGGGCACGCGCTGCACCCGGTGCACGCCCGATTCGAACTTGAGGCGCGCGAAGACGCCGCGCCCGTTGATGGACGCGATGACCTCCTTGAAGCCGCCGAGCCCCGTGTCGCTGAGCGCCAAGACCTCGACCTTCCAGCCGTGGATGTCGGCATAGCGCTGGTACATGCGGAAGAGGCCGGCGGCGAAGAGGGCCGCCTCTTCGCCGCCCGTGCCGGCGCGGATTTCGAGAATGGCGCTCTTCTCGTCCGCGACGTCCTTGGGCAGCAGCATCCGCTGCACCTGGCGCTGGAGCGAGGGCAGGCTTCCCTTGAGCGTCCGGTATTCTTCCTCGGCGAGCGTCCTCATCTCAGCCTCGGAAGCCGGATCGCCCATCAGCGCCTCGAGATCGGCGAGCTCCTTGGACGTCCTGCGCAAGGTCTCGATGCTCTCCACGATCGGCGTCAAGTCGGCGTATTCCTTCGAGAGGCGCGCATAGTCATGCGCGCCGAGGCCGCCCGCGGCGAGAGAATGCGCCACGTCCTGGTGGCGCGCGACGATGCCTTGCAATTTCTCTTCGAAACTCACTTGCTCTTCTCCTCGTCGCTCGCATCGCCTTCGTCCCGCGAAAGGCGGAAGAGCCGGCGGATGAGACGCTCGGCAAGGGCTCGGCTGGCACTCGACCCCTCCTCCGCGGCAATGGCACGCAAGGCCTCGGACGGCTCGTGCAGCATGCGGTTGACGAGGAGCCGCGTCGCCTCGGCGGCATTCCCTTCGCCGATTTCCCCCAGCACTTGCTCGCGCACTTGCTCGAAATGCCGGCGCAGCGCCACGAGCGTCGGCACCGCCCCTCGCTCCGCGCGCGCGCGCGCGAAAAGGGCCAGCGCCTCATCGAGGATGTGCCACGCCTCCTCCGCCGCCGCCACGCGGTTCGCCTGGCCGGCAAGCGCCGCCCCCTCGAGGTCGCCGAGATCGTAAAGATAGGCGTCGTCTATGCGGTTGACCGCGGGCTCGATGTCGCTCGGCACGCCGAGGTCGATAAGATAGACCGGGCGACGGCGGCGGCGGCGCAAGGCCTGCTCCATCATCTCTCCCGTGACAAGGTATCGCCCGGTGCCCGCGCACGCGATCACCACATCCGCCTCGACCAGCGCCACGGCGAGGGTGGCGAAATCCGTGTAATGGCCGTCGAGCTGGCGCGCAAGCGCCTCCGCGCGCGCCGCCTGCGGTGCCGCAACCGTGATGCGCTCGAGGCCGGCGCCGAGGAGCTCCTCGGCCATGAGTTGGCCCATGTCGCCGGTGCCGATGAGAAGGCCGCCGAGGCTGCCGAGATCGCCATGGACCTCGCGGGCGAGCTCGACCGCGGTCGCCACGATCGAGACCGGTCCCTCGGCGATGCGCGTCTCGTTGCGCACGCGCTTCGCCGCCGCGTAGGCGGCCTGGAGTGCCGCCTCCAGCTCGCTGCCGATCATGCCCGCGTCGCGCGCGGTGCGGTGCGCCGCCTTGAGCTGCCCGAGCACCTGCGGCTCGCCGACAATGGCGCTGTCGAGCGAGGCGGCAACCGCGAAGATGTGCCGCAACGCCGCCTCGTCCGTGTGGAGATAGAGCTGGCGCTCGAGGGCCGCCCGCTCAAGCTCCGCGCGCTCGGCGAGCACGCGGACGACCGCCGCACGCACGAGCTCCGGGTCCGCGGCGACACCCTGGACCTCGACGCGGTCGCAGGTCGAGAGCACGAGCGCCTGTCGCAATCCCTCCTCGCGAAGTCGGCCAAGCACGGCCGGTGCCGCTGCGTCCTCGACGAAGATCCTGTCGCGAAGCTCCACGCTGCTCGAACGATGATTGGCGCCGACCACGACGAATTGGGCCGGCGCATGTGCGCCGCCGGCCATGGCTTGGCTATCGCTCTGCGGCGAGACGGTCGACGAGGGTGTCGAGCGCTACCTCGCTCTGATCGCCCGTGTCGAGGTCGCGCAGGCTCGCTGTCTTGCGCTTGAGCTCGTCCTCGCCGAGGAGGACGGCGATCCGCGCCCCCACCTTGTTGGCGCGCTTCATGCGGCGCGAGAGATTGCCGTGGAAGCCGAGCTCGACGGCAATCCCGCGATGGCGGAGGTCGCGCGCGATGCGGAAGGCGGCGCTTTCCGCCGCCGTGCCTACCGGGATGACCGCGATGGGCCGCGTCGAGAGCGGCGTCTCGCCCGCCAGCATGGCGAGCCGCTCGATGCCGCCCGCCCATCCCACGCTCGCGGTCGGCGGACCGCCCATGGTCTCGGCGAGCCCGTCGTAACGCCCGCCGGCGATCACGGCCCCCTGCGCGCCGAGCTCGTTCGTGGTGAACTCGAACACCGTGTGGCAGTAATAATCGAGTCCGCGCACGATGCGGGGGTTGAGCGCATAGTTGATCCCGGTCGCTTCGAGCGAGGACTTGACCTTTGCGAAGAAGGTCCGCGACGCGTCATTGAGGTAGTCGAAGAAGATCGGCGCATCGGCGATTATGCGCTTGTCGGCCTCGTCCTTCGAGTCAAGCACGCGCAAGGGATTGCGCTCGAGGCGCGCGCGGCTGTCGGCGGAGAGCTTGTCGAGGTGCTTGCCGAGATAGCCCGTGAGGGCCGCGCGATAGGCGGCCCTGCTCTCCGCGTCGCCGAGGGTGTTGAGCTCGAGCGTCGTCTTGTCGAGGACGCCAAGCGCCTCGAGAATATGCGCGCCCGCCGCGATCACTTCGACGTCGCCGAGCGGGTCGGGCACGCCGAGGAGCTCGATGTCGATCTGGTGGAATTGACGGTAGCGTCCCTTCTGCGGCCGCTCGTAGCGGAACATCGGTCCGGCGCAGAAGAATTTGAGCGGGAGATGCTGGGCGAGCCCACCCGAGATCAGCGCGCGCATGATGCCGGCGGTCGCCTCGGGACGCAGTGTCAGGAGGTCCCCGCCACGGTCGGTGAAGGTGTACATCTCCTTGGTGACGATGTCGCTCGTGTCGCCGAGCGTGCGCCGGAACACCTCGGTGAACTCGAAGATCGGCGTCGAGACCTCCTCGTAGCCGTAGAGCGCGGCGATCGCGCGCGCCGTCTCCACGACACGGCGATGGCGCCGGCTCTCTTCGGGCAATAGATCGCGGGTGCCGCGGACCGGCTGCAGCGACGACAAGGGAATCTCCGTGGTTATTCCGCGGCGGAGCGCGGCGCTCTTTCTTCCTTGGCCTTCTCGGCCTCGATCTCGGCGGCCCGCTTCTCCACGAGTGCCACGAGGTGGTCGACGATCTCGTCGTCCGTGCCGTGCAGCACGTGATGCTTCTCGCCGTTGATGTAGACCTGGTGCGAGCGCTTGCCGCCGCCGGTGAACCCGATCATGGTCTCGCGCGCCTCGCCGGGCCCGTTCACCACGCAGCCGATGACGGAGAGCGTCATCGGGGTCGTGATGTGCGCGATGCGCTTCTCGAGCCGGTCGACCGTGGGAATGACGTTGAAGTTCTGCCGCGCGCAGGACGGGCAAGAGACGATGTTGACGCCGCGATAGCGCAACCCGAGGGACTTCAAGATGTCGAAGCCGACCTTGATCTCCTCGACGGGATCGGCCGAGAGCGAGACGCGGATCGTGTCGCCGATCCCGGCCCAAAGGAGCGAGCCGATGCCGATCGATGATTTGATGGTGCCGGCGCGTAGTGCGCCGGCTTCCGTGACGCCGAGATGGAGGGGATAGTCGCACGCGTCGGCCAAGCCCTGATAGGCGGCGACGGCAAGGAACACGTCGGACGCCTTCACGCTGATCTTGAACTCGGTGAAACCCTCGTCCTCCAGCATCTTGGCGTGGTTCAAGGCGCTCTCGATCATCGCCTCGGGGCAAGGCTCGCCGTAGCGCTCGAGCAGCTCCTTCTCGAGACTCCCGGCATTCACGCCGATGCGCATCGAGCAGCCGTGGTCGCGCGCGGCCTTGACCACCTCGCGCACGCGCGCCTGCCCGCCGATGTTGCCCGGATTGACGCGCAGGCACGCGGCCCCGGACACGGCGGCCTCGATCGCGCGCTTGTAGTGGAAGTGGATGTCGGCCACGATCGGCGCCGATGTCTCGCGCACGATCGTCCTGAGCGCCGCGGTCGATTCCTCGTCCGGGCAGGACACCCGCACGATGTCCGCACCCGCGGCCTCGAGCGCCTTGATCTGGCCGATCGTCGCCTTGGCGTCCGCCGTCAGCGTGTTGGTCATGGACTGGACCGAGATCGGCGCGTCTCCGCCGACGGCCACCTTGCCCACCATGATCTTGCGGCTCTTGCGCCGGACGATGTCGCGATAGGGGCGAACGCTCATGCCATGTCCCTCGGGGAATTCGCCCGGAACGCCGCAGCCTCCGGCCCCCCACGGCCCGGGTTATAACGCAAAAGCCGGCTTGAGGCCAGGGTGCCGCCGCCAGCACCCCGGTGATATAGGGCGGGGTGCACACGTGCGGCAAGGGTGCGGGGCACGCGCCCGGGCGCTGAGCGCCGGCCGGCTATTGGCCCGGCAACGTCCCGCTCGCGAGCTTGTCCGGGTCAAGGGGTATGTTGCGCCGGACAATGCCGTTGCCGCCCAGGGACGGCGCGGTCTTGCCGTCGACGCTCACGTCAAGCGCGCCCGCGTTTCCGGTTACCAGCGTGAGGCCCGGCTGATTGGGCACGCGGTAGCTGTCGCCGGCGCGAAGCGTGCGGGTCCAGATCACGTTGCCCGCGCGGTCCCGCACCTGCACCCAGCTATCCTGCCGGGCGGTCAGCGTGACGCGGGAATCGACGTTGTTATCGCCATAGACCCTCGCCTCGCCCGGCTTAAGCGCGGCGAGCTGGTCGGGGATTGGTGGCGCCAAGGGAGCCAGCTGCGGGCCGCTCGCCGGTGCTGCGGGTGCGCCGCTTGCCGGGCCGCTGGTGACCATGCCCTCGGCGGGCTTGAGCGCAAGCTTCAGCGTCGGCGCTGCCGGGCCCGCGGACGCCGGGCTTTGCTCCGCGACCGCGGGAGCGGAGGACGGCAGTGCAGCCCTCCCTGCGGGCGAGCTCGGGTTCGGCTGAGGGGGTGCTGTGGCGGGTGCGCTGGCTCCTCCGCCCGTATTGCCGGGCGCAAGCTCGTTCGGCGCCAGCGTGATGGCACTGCTCGCCTGGGCTTCGGAAGGCGCTGCCGCCGGGGAAGCGGGCTGCGGATTGGCCGGCACCATTTTCGCCAGCTCGGCCGGCACCTGGGAAACCTCGTCCGACTCCGCCATCTGACGATGCTCCCAGTAGTACCAGCCGCCATAGATCGCGGTGGCGAGGAGGAGGGCGACGAGGAGGACGACGCCGCCGGGGAAGCGGCCCTCCTGCAGCGGCTCGGGGAAGACGAGGGCCTGGCGCCGGCTCAGCCCGCGGGCCTCGTCCTTGAATTGACGGATGATCTGCTTGCCATCGAGCCTCAGGAACTCGGCATAGGCGCGTACGAAGCCGATGGCATAAGCCGGCCCGGGGAGGTCCTCGAAGCGGCCGTCCTCGATGGCCTCGAGGTAGCGAGCCTGGATGCGCAAGGCGCCTGCCACGTCGACGAGGTCGAATCCGGCCTGCAGCCGGGCCGCGCGCAACAGGGCGGCTACCCCGCCCGCCTCGGCGTAACGGCCCCCGGGGCCGCGCGCGCTTCGGCGGCGGTCGTCGAGCTCGAGATCCTGACGCTTCGGCTCAGCCATGGTGCATACCCCGTCCCTCGCCTTCTTGCACCATCAGCCGATCTTGAGGAGGAGCGGCCGCGGGCTGCCCCACGCCCCGCAATCGACCGGCCGGCTGGATACGCACTTCCAGCCCCCCAAATAGCTCTAGCAAATGAAGGTGCCCGAGAGCAACGGATTAGATGGCAATCCCGTGGTCCGAGGCATAATCCTTGAGCTTTTTGCGCAGCGAGTGGTCGGATTGCCCGAGGAGGGCCACGAGATACGCGGCGAGGGGTGCTACCTCGAGGCTCCTCACCATCAGCTTGACCGCGCCGATCGCGGGCGAGGCAACCGAGAGGCTGCGCAAGCCCAGAGCGATGAGAGCCATGGCCTCGAGCGGCTGCGAGCCGGCCTCGCCGCACAGGCTGACCTCCACGCCGAGCTTGGCGCAGCCGATGATGACCCGGCGCATCATGGCGAGGGCCGAGGGAGAAAGCAGATCATAGCGCTCGGCAAGGCGCGGATTGTTGCGGTCGACCGCGAAATGGAACTGCAGGAGATCGTTGCTGCCGATGGAGATGAAATCGGCGCGCGCGAGCAACTGCGGCAGCTGATAGACGAGCGACGGCACTTCCAGCATCGCCCCCACGCGCAGCTCGGACGGCAACGCGCCGCCGAGCGCTCGCTCGCGCTCGAGCTCGAGCGCAAGGATGGCGCGGGCGCGCTCGAACTCGTCGACCTCGGCGATCATCGGGAACATCAGATGGAGATCGCGGCCGGCCGCGGCCCTGATCAGCGCGCGCAGCTGCTGGCGCAGCATGGCGGGTCGATCGAGGCCGACCCGTATG
>DATEQI010000359.1:0-9654 GCA_035272805.1 Alphaproteobacteria bacterium
TGGCCGGCCAAGCCCCCGGAACCTCGGCCCGGCTGCAACGGCTCAAGCTCCTCGCCCGCACGGCATTATCGTTTCTCGTTTTCCGGCTGCGCATCCCGGCCGGACGCTTCGATCCCGGCCGCTACCTCAACCAGCTCGTCGCCAATTCGGACTACCGCAAGTACGACGACGGGCTACGCATGACGATCGATTGCCGCCACGAGCTCGCCGATGCGATCGAGGGTCGCCTCGCGGCGGCCGCGGCCGAAGGCATCGTCGTCTACGGCCTGCATCGGCAGCGGGCGGCGCTCATGACCTGTTTGACACCCTCGGTCTATCGCAGCGACCACATCCACTTCCTCGACGGCGCCGCCGGCGGCTACTCGGCCGCCGCGGCCGCGATGAAAGGGAAGATGGGTTGAGCGAGCCCCGCGCGCTGGAGTCCCGATCTTGAAGTTCGTCTCACCCAAAGTTAACCGTCATTGCGAGCGCAGCGAAGCAATCCAGCGCGCCCGGTGCGAAACTCTGTCTGGATTGCTTCGGCGCCCTTCGGGCGCCTCGCAATGACAAGTGTTTTCTCGATGTCGTGAATTCCAGAACCAGGACATTACAGGAACGCGAGGTCCGCCTCGAGGCCGAGGAGGTGCTTGCCCACGGTCTCGAAATGCGCGCGGCGGCCTTGCAGCTGTTGCGCCACCGTGTGGATGTCGCGGAAGCGGCGCTCGAAGGGGCCGCTCTCGAAGATGGCGGTGGCGCCGGCCGCGTGATAGGCGGCATCCGCCACCTTGACGGCCTCCTGGATAGCGTGAGTGGCGGCGAGGCGGATCGCCATGCGTTGCTCGAGCGTGACGGCATTCTCGCGCTCGACGGCACTCCATATCTCGGTAAGCGTGCCCAGCAGATACATGCGCGCGCCGCGCAGGCGCGCCTCGGCTGCGCCGAGATCCGACTGCACGACGGCACTCTCCCGCAGTTTGCGCTTGTAGCCGCGCGCCGTCTTCTCCTGGGCAAGGGCCAAGAAGGAGTCGAGGAGAGTGCGCGCCAAGCCGAGGGCGACGCAAGCGAAGCCGCAGGCGAAGATGCTGTTGCTCGGGAGCGCGTACAAGGCGCCCTTGTACTTGCGCTCGGACTGGTCGTCGCGGGCGACCGCGTGCGCCTCGGGAACGAAGAGATCGCTCACGCTGTAGGAATCGCTCGCAGTGCCGCGCAGGCCGATGACGCGCCAGATGTCGCTCATCGGCGCCTTCTCGGCGGGGAACAACATGGTGCGCACGACGGGCGTGCCGTCCGCCGCGAGGCGTTGGCCGCCCTCTCTCTCGTAGATCGGGCACTGGGCGCCGAGCCAGGTGGCGTGCCGGCCCCCGCTCGCGAAGGCGAAGCTGCCCGAGACGCGGTAGCCGCCCTCGGTCGCGACCGCCCGCGCGTTCGGGCCCGGTCCCCAGGCCAGCACGGCCTTGGGATCGCGTGCGAAAATCTCCCGTGCGGCATCCGGGGAAAGAAACGCAGCCACCATGGAGCAGCCGTCGTTCTGGCACAGGCACCAGGCGGTGCTCGCGTCGATCTTGGCGATCTCCTCGATCACCCGCACGAAGGTCGGCGGATCGATCTCCGCCCCGCCCAGCGGACGCGGCAAGAGCAGGCGGAACATTGCCGCCTCGTGCAAAGCGGCAAGCAGCGGCTCGGGCAGCCGGCGCTCGCGCTCGATCTCGTCGGCAGAGGCGGCGAGGAGGGGTGCCAGGGCCGCGACCCGGTCGAGCGGGTCGCGCAAGGCGCGCTCGGCGTCCGCAGCTTTGCTCTTGAGCGGCTCAACCGCCATCAGGCACCCCTTGCGCGTCGCATGCGTCTTCGTTTGGCAGCTCAGTCGCCGAGCGCCATCGACCACGACCAGGCGTCGTGCCCGGGCGCGTAGTTCATGTTGGTCTGCGCCGGGTTGCGGTTGACGAGGGGGCGGTTGTAGAGCGGATGGCGCATGCTGCGCACCTCGTGCTCGACGGTGAACAGCACCTTGCCGCTCTCGGGATCGACGATGTCCTGGAAGCGGTACTGGTGCTGATCGCTCTCCTCGCTGATGAGCCCCTTGGCGAGAAGGCGGCGGTAGGGGCCGGAGAAATCCGCGATATAGATCTGGATGTGATGCCCGTCGTAGGGTGCCGCCCGTCCGGAGGCCTCGCGAAAGACGAGCTCCTGGTGGTCGCCGACCGGGACCGAGGCGTGGCGCCCGTGCTCGTCCTCCTCCACCCTCGCCGCCGCCGCCAACACATCGCGGTAAAAGCGCGCGATGCCGTCGGCCGTCCCCGGGGAGACGTGGAACTCGACATAGGGCATGCCAAGCGTGATCCGGCCGAAGCGCTCCTCCGGCGCGTGGCAGCGGATGCGGTTGCCCCAGGGCGAGGTCACCTCGACGAACGAATTATGCTCCTTGACGTTGAAGTGCGTACCCTTGAGCTCTTTGCGCACGACCGCGAGGCGGCGCAAGAGCGCTTCCCGATCCGGCACCACGATGCCCGCTCGGCCGCGCAGAACCTGCGGCTTGCCCGTCGGCAAGTGGAACTGGCTGCGCCCGATGTTGATCCACATGTTGTTCGTGCTGGTCATCAGATAGGGATCGCGCGTCAGCCCCAGGCCGGTCACATAGAAAAGCGTCGCGACCTGCTGGTCCGGGATGCGTACGTTGACGTGCTCGAGGCCGACGACATTGCCGAAGTCCTCGGCCTTGCGCTCGTAGCGATGCTCCATTTCGATCTCCCTGCTCATAGGGCTTAGCACTGGATGGCCCCTTTGGGCAGACGACTTGCGCGGAACGGGCAACTCTCGATCGCCGGTCGCGATCCGGAGTTCGTTTCCTCGGGTTCCAGGGCTCGCGCTCGATCACAAATACTATGATTCCGCTCGCGCTGCGTCCATCCTTTGTCTCTGGGCGCCTCATGTGGAGCGGGAGACCCCGGCTCTCAGAGACGGCGCGGGATGTGGCGCGCCTGCGTGGCGAGCGCCAGCATCATCAGGCCGCCCGCAACGAACACCGAGGGCAGGCTGAAGAGCGAGAGCAGCACGGAGAACGCGGCCGGCGGAGCGAGCTGCGCCAAATCGCGGTAGCTCACGAACACGGTGGTCATCTCGGCGCGCTCGTAGGGGTGCACGGCGCGCAGAAAGAGCAGATTGCCGGCACCGTCGAGGGTCTCGGCACCGAGGGCCGCGAGCACCAGCATGACGGCGCCGAGCGGCGGGAGGGCGGTCGAGAGTGCCGCGGCGAGGGTAAGGACGCCTGCCGCGGCGTAGCCCACGAGGAGCAGGCGGCGCAAGCCATAGCGCCGTCCGAGCCAGCCCCAGAGCGGCACGCTCCACATCCAGGCCGAGCCGAGCGAGACGATGGCCCCGCCGGCCTCGGCGCCAAGCTTAGCTGTCACCGCGAAGATCGGCGCGTAGACGAAGAACATGTTCCACCAGGAGGCGCGTCCGGCGGCAAGCAGCCAGGCGAGGCGCAAGCGCGGCTGCGCGAAAAACCGGCGCAGATAGCGCACCGGGTTGGGCGGCGGCCGGCGCATCGCCTGGAGCACCGTATTCTCGCCCAAGCGGAGCGCCCAGAAGAGGGCGAGGAGGAGGAGCGCTGCAGTCCCGGCGATCGCGAACGGCACCACGGAGGCGACAGATTGCTCGAGGTAGACGCCGAGCCAAGGTGCCACGGTCCACGGTGCCGCGGCCGCGAAGATGCGGGTCGGCTCGAAACGCCCGAGCTCATGGCGGGGGATATGGTCGAGAACATAGAGATTGAGCGTCACCTCGACGCAGGCAAGCGCGAAAATGTTGAGCGTCAGCCCGAGGAGCAAGCCAGAGAACGTGCCGGTGGCAAGGAGTGCCGCCGCGACGGCGAGGAGAAAGGCGCCCAAGGTGAACACCGAGCGTCGGTGCACGAGGCGCGCGAGCCAAGGAATGCCGAGCCGGCCAAACAGCCCTGCGATGCTCACGCCGAAATAAAGCAGGCTCACCGCGCGCGCACCCCCGAGGGTCCGCAGCGCCTCGAGCGGGATGACGGTGAGCAGGATGGTCTGTGCGATGGCCGAAAGGAAGAACAGGCTGGCGAAGACCATGGCCTTGCGGCGGGCAAGGGCCGCGATCCAGGGAGCGGCATGGAGGCTGCGAACGCTCATGTCGGTGCTGCCTTATGTGCCGCGGCGGGCCGCAGGGTGCTGCGCGCCGTGCCGCTCGTGCGGGCGCGCGCGCCGGGAAAATTGTACGGCCTTTCTCGGACCTTCGTCGGCTTTCCTTTGTCGCGAGCCGAGGGGGGGAAGACGTGTCGGCATGGTGAATTCACGGGATGCAGGTACCGGTGATTTGTGCTAGACGATCGGTTATGATTGTTCCCCTCCATTAGGCCCGTATTGCTCGCAAGGGAGTATCTCGACATGGCGACCAGCAAGACACAGCCGACCGTGACGCTCAAGCATATCTCGGCAGCCCTCGCCGAATCCCATGGCATTGCCAAGAAGCAGGCGGAAGGCTTGCTCACGGACATGGTGGGGCTTTTGGTCAAGCACTTGAAGAAGGGAGACCGCATCCGCATCTCCGGGTTCGGCATCCTCCAGGTAAGAAAGCGCGCCGCGCGCATGGGGCGCAATCCCGCGACGGGCGAGGCGATCAAGATCAAGGCGAGCAAGAAGGTCGCCTTCCGCGCCGCCAAGGACCTCAAGGAAGCCGTCTGACCTCGCTCTTAAGACGTGTCGCCGCCGCTTCCGGCGGCGACACGCGGCGCTCTCGGCACCCTCACGGCCGGTGCGCGCTAGAGCGATTTCCGATGTGATGGAATCATCCCCCTCACCCTACCCTCTCCCCCGACGCGGGGGAGAGGGTTGCGTAGGCTTAGCGAGGCAAAGCCGAGCTTAGCCGTTTGACGCCTGCCAAGCATCCACTGGATGCTTGGCCCGAACATGCCAGTGGCATGTTCGGCCAGCGTCAAAGGGTGAGGGGGCGATTCCACGCTTTCGGGATTCGCGCTAAATCGTCGCTTCGATCATGCGGCGCAGCTCCGGCGTCACTTCCGGCATGACGCCGAACCAGGCCTTGAAGGCCGGCCGCGCCTGGTGAAGCAGCATGCCGAGCCCGTTGACCGTCGGATTGCCGCGCAGGCGCGCCGCGGCCAGGAGCGGCGTCTCGAGCGGTATGTAGATGATGTCGGAGACGAGGGCCGTGCGCGGCAGCCGCTCGAGCGAGACATCGAGCGGCGGCTGGCCGGCCAAGCCTTGGCTCGTCGCGTTGACGAGCAAGGCGGCACCCTCGAGCGCCCGGTTGCGCTCCTCCCAATTGAGCGCCTTCACGGGCGGACCGTATTCGGTTGCGAGCGCTTCCGCACGCGTGCGCGTGCGGTTCAGGAGACGGATCTCTCCGGCCCCGCGATCGGCGAGGCTCGCGACGACGGCGCGCGCGCCGCCGCCCGCGCCCAGGACGACGGCCGGCCCTGCGTCCGCGCGCCAGCCCGGCATCGCCTCGCGCAGGCTCTCGATGTAGCCGTAGGCGTCGTTGTTGAAGGCGCCGAGCGTGCCGTCCTCGGCGACGACGATGGTGTTGATGGCGCCGATGCGGCGCGCGATCGGGTCGACCCGACCGACGAGCCGCATGGCGGTCTCCTTGTGGGGGATCGTCACGTTGCATCCCGAGAAGCCGAGCGCCACGAGGCCCTCGAGTGCGGCCTTGAGGTTCTCGGGCCGCACCGCGAGCGGCAGGTAGGCGCCGTGGATGCCGTGCTGATTGAGCCAGTAGCCGTGCAGCTTGGGCGAGCGCGAGTGCATGATCGGCCAACCCATCACGCCGGCCAGAGGGAAACGCTCAGGATGCGCCATCGTGAGACCTCGTCAACAACACTCAGGAACATGCTTCTGGCCGGGACCGGCCCTGCGAGGCTCCGAGGGAGGATTTGTCTCCGCCGTCATGCCGCATTTCCCGTCATGGCGCCGCCCAGAAAGAGCTGGCCGACGCGAGGATCGGCGAGCATGGCGGCCGCCGGCTCCGCGAGGCGCGCGCGGCCGAGCTCGAGCACCAGCCCGTCGTCGGAGATCTCGAGCGCGCTCTTGGCATTCTGCTCCACCATCAGGATCGAGGCGCCATGGGCCTTGAGGTCCTTCAGGATGTCGAACGTCTGCCGGGCCATGATGGGCGAAAGCCCGATCGAAGGCTCGTCGATCAGCATGAGCTTGGGGTCGAGCAACAGTCCGCGCGCGATCTCGAGCAGCTTTTGCTCGCCCCCGCTCAAGGTCGAGGCCTGATGGTCGGCCTTGCGCTCGAGCACCGGGAAGCGTGCCATGGCCGCCGCGATCCTCGCCTTGACGTCGATATCCGACGGCGCAGCTATGCCGCCGAGCTCGAGGTTGTGGCGGACGCTGAGCTCGGGGAAGATGTTGCGCCCCTGCGGAATATAGCACATGCCGAGCTTGAGGAGGCGGCGCGGCGAGGCGTTCGTCGTCTCCTGCCCGTCGAACAGGATGCGCCCGGCGCGCGCCGCGAGAAGCCCGAATACGGTCTTGAAGACGGTCGACTTGCCGGCACCGTTGGGGCCGATGATGGTCGTGATGGTACCCCGCCTCACCTTGAGCGAAATCTCGTGCAGGATGGTCATCGCCCCATAGCCGGCGACGACACCCTCGAGCTCAAGGATCGGCAACCCCTCTCGGTCAGCGTCCAAGATAGGCCTCCGTCACCGCCGCGTTGTTGCGGACCTCCTGCGGGGCGCCTTCCGCGATGATCCTGCCTTCGGCGAGGACCAGGATGCGGCTGCACAACGACATCACGAACTCCATGTTGTGCTCGATCACGACGAAGGTGGCCTTCTGCTCCTCGTTGATGGCCTTGAGACGATCGCGCAGTTGGCCGAGCATGGTCGGATTGACCCCGCCTGCGGGCTCGTCGAGGAGCACGAGTCGAGGCCCCGCCATGAAAGCCATGGCCGCATCGAGAAGCTTCTGCTGGCCGTAGCTGAGCTCGCCCGCCTTGTGGAGCGCCACGCTCGAGAGCTGGAAAAACTCAATCATCCGGTCGGCCGCGGCGCCGAGGCCCGCGTCGCCGCTGCCGGCGAGACGGGAGAGCATCGAGCCGCGATGCTCCTGGCCCGCAAGGATGAGGTTGTCGCGCACCGAGAGCTGGGGGAAGACCTGCAGCAGCTGAAAAGTCCGGCTGATGCCGAGACGATTGAGATCGCAGGGCCGCATGCCCGTGATGCGCCGGCCGTCCACATAGACCTCGCCCGAGTTCGGCCGCATCTGCCCCAGCACGCAATTGAAGAGCGTGGACTTGCCGGATCCGTTCGGGCCGATGATTCCGAGAATCTCCCCCTCGCGCACTTCGAAGGAGACGCCGTCCACCGCGACGATGCCGCCGAAGGACCTGCGCAAATCGGATACCTGCAGAATCGGGGTCATCGCCCGCCGCCTGCCTCGGGAAGGGCCGCCGCCGGTCGTAGCGCGGCCTTGCGGGCCGCCGCCTCGGCCGCGCGGCGGAACAACCCAAGGATGCCCGACGGGCAAAAGGCCATGAGGACCATGACGAGAGCCGCGTAGACGATGAGGTAATAGCCCTCCGTGAAGCGCAGCCACTCGGGAAGCAGAATGGCGATCGAGGCGCCGACGAAGGGGCCGAAGAAGATGCCCGCGCCGCCGACGATGACCATGAGCAGGAGGTTGAAGGAAAGGCCGAGGGTGAACGAGCTCGGCTCGATGAATTGGACCAAGGGCGCATAAAGCGCGCCGGAGAGGCCGCCGAAGGCGGAGCCGATGGCAAAGGCCATGAGCGTGTAGCGCCGCGTGTCGACGCCGAGGGAGAGCGCGCGCACCGGGTTCTCCCGCAAGGCGATGAAGGCGCGGCCCCAGGGCGAGCGAATGAGCCACCACTGGACGAGCGACAGAAGCGCCAAATGAGCGAGGCTGAAGAAGTAGAAGGCGATCGCCGTCGCCGCGGACCAGCCGAGGAACGAGGGGCGCGGGATGCCGTTGATCCCGTAAATGCCGTTCGTCAGCCATTCCTCGTTGCGGAAGAAGAGAAAGACGAGCGTGGAGAAGGCAAGTGTCACGAAGGCGAGATAATGGTGCTGCACGCGGAGTGCGGGGTAGCCGAGGCCCCAGCCGATGGCGAAGCATAGGCAGCCGGAGGCCGCGAAAGCCAAAGGGAAAGGCAGCCCGCCCGCCGTCATGAGCGCCGTCACATAGGCGCCGATGCCGACGAAGGCGCCCTGGGCGAGCGAGACCTGGCCGGCGTAGCCGAGGGTGAGATTGAGTCCGAGCGCTGCGATCGTGGTTACCGCCCACAGGCTGAGAAGATAGATGCCATAGGGCTTGAGGAAGAAGGGGAGGGCTATCGCGAGAGCGAGCCCGATGGTCACGGCCGCGTATCCGAGGCGCCTCATACCAAGCGCTCTTCCGCGCGTCCGAGCAGACCCTGCGGCCGGAAGAGGATGACCGCGATCAGCAGCAGGAGGGGAAAGGCACCCCGGTATTGCGCCGAGACATAGGCAGCCGACAGATTGTCGAGCACGCCCAGGATGACGCCGCCCAGGATGGCGCCGCGTACCTGGTTGAAGCCGCCCACGATCGCCGCGATGAAGGCCGCCAGCCCCAGGCTCTCGCCGTTGGTGAACTTGGCCAGATAGATCGGGCTGATGAGGATGGAGGCAATCGCGACGAGCACGGCATTGACGAGAAACGTATAGAGGATCATGCGCTCGACGGGAATGCCGAGGATGCGCGCGACCATCGGGTTCTGCGCGGTCGCCTGCATCGAGCGGCCAAGCCGCGTCTGGTGCAGCAAGAGGTGCAAGGCCACGACGGTGACGAGGGCGACTCCGAGCACCGCGAGACTCTGGGTCGATACGACGGCACCGAAGACGTGGAGGTCGCGGGCGTCGACGAGCGAAGGAAAACGCTGCGCCTGGGCGCTGTAGAACTCCTTCGCGGATTCCTTGAGGAAAAGCGATAGCGCTATGGTGGAGATGACGAGCGGCAGCACGCCGTGCTTCAGCATCGGATCGACGATGATGCGCTTGAAGAGGACGCCCAGGACCGCCACTGAGGCCACGATCCCTATGAGCACCGCCGCCCAGAACGGCATGCCCGCAACCTTCATCGCCGCGAGGACGAAGAAGGCGGGAAGCATGACGAATTCGCCCTGAGCGAAATTGATCGTCTGCGAGGTCTGCCACAGCAGGGTGAAGCCGACGGCGACGAGCGCGTAGATCGCCCCGGTGGCGAGACCGGATACGAGGAGCTGAATGAAGGAGGCCATCACCTTTGTCCGCTTCCCCGGTGCCGTGGGCGCCGGGCCGGCGGGGTCTCCAACGCCTATTTATTGAGCTTGGGCAGGATTTCGATGATCTTCTGCTTGCCGTCGACGACCTGGCCGAGGAAGCTCTGCCGGTCGATGTCGCCGTTCTTGTCCCAGGTCGCCTCCATGAGGATTCCCGGCTCCTCGGCGGGCGTCACGGTCAGGCCGTGCAGCGTCTGGGCGAAGGCCTTGCTGTCGAATTTGCCCAATTTCTCGGTCACGTACTTGATGAGATAGACGGCCGTGTATCCCTTGATGCCGTTATGGTCGTTGGCGTAGCCGAAGCGCTTCTTGAACTTGGCGCCGAACTCCTGGAGTGCCGGCACCGGCGCATCGGCCGAGAGCCCCACGTGCCCGCGCACGCCGTTCGCGGCATCG
>DATEQI010000360.1:0-5043 GCA_035272805.1 Alphaproteobacteria bacterium
GGGGGCGCGGCAGCGCAAGATCATCGACGCGGCCTCGCTCATGGAGGCGACCATCGAGGTCCCGCTCGGCCTCGCCGCCGTGGCGCAGCGGATAGGTCTCTCGCGCCGCCAGCTCGAGCGGCTCTTCAAGCAGCACCTCGAGCGCCGGCCAGGGCAGTTTTACCTCGAGCTCAGGCTCAACCGCGCGCGCCAGCTCCTGCTGCAGACCGACATGTCGATCATGGCCGTGACGGTCTCGTGCGGCTTCAAGTCCCCGCCCCACTTCAGTAAGTGCTACAAGGAGCTCTTCGGCCATTCGCCGAGTGCGGAGCGCGGCGGTGCGCTCCGCACGCCGGCGCCGCACGCGTAGCGGAGGCGTGCGGGGAGGCGACTTCCGGTGCCGTCTCTTCGCCCTCGAGATCGTCCTTGGGCTGGCGTCGACCGACGAGCGAGACCGCTTTTGGCCTTTGCTGAGCGCTACACGTTCGAATCCGGGAACGACGCCTTGCGCCGCTGGATGAAGTCCAGGAGCGCCTCGTCGACCGCGGGATCGAGGGGCGGCGCCTCGTACTCGCGCAGCATGCGCTTCCACATCGCGTTGGCGCGCTGGGCCATGTCCTTACTACCCTCCGCCTCCCACTGCTCGACGCTGTTGTTGTCGGCAAGCGGGGAGCGGTAGAAGGCGCTCTCGAAATTCGCCTGGGTGTGGGCGCAGCCGAGGAAGTGCTTGCCGGGGCCGACCTCGCGGATGGCGTCGAGCGCCTGGCCGTTCTCGGAGAGGTCGACGCCCAGGAGAAAGGTGTGCATCATGCCGGCCTGGTCGGCGTCCATGACGAATTTCTCGTAGCCCATGGCGAGCCCGCCCTCGAGCCAGCCCGCCGTGTGCAGCACGAAATTGGCGCCGCCGAGACAGGTCGCCAGCATGGTGTTGGCCGACTCGTAGGCCGCCTGGGCGTCCGCCAGCTTGGAGGCGCAAAGCGCACCGCCCGAGCGGAAGGGCACGCCCAGGCGCCGCGCCAGCGCCGCCATGGTGTAAAGCACCAAGGCCGGCTCCGGCGTGCCGAAGGTGGGGGCTCCCGACTGCATCGAGACCGAGGAGGCGAAGCTGCCGAAGATCACCGGCGCGCCAGGATTGAGCAGTTGCACGAAGGCAAGACCCGCGAGCGCCTCGGCGAGCGTCACGGTGCAGGCCCCTGCTATGGTCACCGGCGCCATCGCACCCGCCAGGATGAAGGGGGTGACGAGGCAGGCCTGGTTGTTGCGCGCGTAGACCTTGAGTGCCCCGAGCATGGTGGCATCGTAGGTGAGCGGCGAGTTGGCGTTGATCAGGCTGGTGATCACCGTGCGCGGCCTTCCGCTCGCAGGATCGAGGTAACCCTCGCCGAACAGGACCTTCGCCATGTCGACGGTATCTTGCGCGCGCAAGGGGTGCGTCACCGAGCCCATGAACGGCTTGTCGCTGTAGCGCATGTGCGCATAGACCATGTCGAAGTGCCGCTTGTTGACCGGCAGATCGACCGGCTCGCACACGGTGCCGCCCGAGTGATGCAGATAGGGCGAGGCGTAGGCGAGCTTCACGAAGTTGCGGAAGTCCTCGATGGTGCCGTAGCGCCGGCCCTGGTCGAGATCGCGCACGAAGGGCGAGCCGTAGGCGGGCGCGAAGACGACGTTCCTCCCGCCCATCGCCACGCTGCGCGCGGGGTTGCGCGCGTGCTGGACGAATTCGCGCGGCGCGCTCTTTTGGATGATCGAGCGGCACAGGCCGCGCGGGAAGCGCACGCGCTCGCCCTCTACGTCGGCCCCCGCCGCGCGCCAGATGGCGGGTGCCTCCTCCTCGCCGTGGAAGTCGATGCCGACCTCCTCGAGGATGGTGTCGGCATTGCCCTCGATGAGCGCCAGTCCCTCCTCGTCCAGCACCTCGTAGAGCGGGATCTTGCGCGTGATGAAGGGCACCGATTGGGCCGCGTGCGCGAGGCGCTGGGCGCGCTTGGCCTCGCGTGCGCTGCCGCGGCGCATGCGCGGCGAGGTCCCTTGGTCGGTCATTCGCTCGTCTCCCTCTCTCTAGGCCCCCTCACCCTACCCTCTCCCCCTGAAGGAGGAGAGGGTTTTAGCGCAGGCAGCGCCGCGCGCCGCCGCGCGCTTCGTCTCTGCCGCGCGTTCGTCTCCTCCGGCCGTGCCTCCGGCAACTTGACCACGCGGGCGAGATTGGGATAGGCGGCGTGGCGGTGCGGGATCGCCATGGCGTCGACGAAATGCTCCTGGAAGCGGGGCTCGACCGCGGTCTCCACCTTCTCCACGCGGCGCACGAGGCGCTCGATCTCGCCGCGCGCGCGGCGGTCGAGGAGTGCTATGCGCGCGCCGGTGCCGGCGGCGTTGCCGGCCGAGCTCACCCGCGCGAGGTCGCAGTCCGGCAGCATGCCCAGCACGGTCGCGTATTTGACGTCGATGTGGCTGCCGAAGGCGCCGGCGAGGCGGATGCGGTCGACATGGGCGGTGCCCATGCGGTCCATGAGGAGCCGGATGCCCGCGTGCAGGGCCGCCTTCGCGAGCTGGATCGCGCGCACGTCGTTCTGGGTGATGCGGATCGCCTGGGCACCGTCGTGGAGCAGATAGGCGAAGGTGGGGCCGTCGGCGTGGATGCGCGGGCTGCGCGCGGCCAAGCCGCCGTCGATGACGCCGTCCTTCCGCAAGATGCCCGCGAGGAACATCTCGGCGAGTGCCTCGATGATGCCCGAGCCGCAAATGCCCGCCACACCGGTCGCGCGCGTGGCGGCCGCGAATCCCGCATCGTCCGACCACAGCTCGCAGCCGATCACCTTGACGCGCGGCTCGAGCGTTGCGGGATCGATGCGCACGCGCTCGATGGCGCCCGGGGCCGCGCGCTGGCCGCAGCTGATCTGGGCCCCCTCGAACGCGGGCCCCGTCGGGCTCGAGCAGGCGATGAGCCGCGCGCGGTTGCCGAGGATGATCTCGGCATTGGTGCCGACATCGACGAGGACCGTGATCTCGTCCGAGAGGTCCGGCCGCTCGGCGAGCAGCACGCCCGCCGCGTCGGCGCCGACGTGCCCCGCGATCGAGGGCAGCACGAAGGCGCGCGCGCCGGGGTGAAGTGCCAACCCGAGCTCGGCCGCGCGCAGCGTCATCGCGGCGTCGCAGGCGAGTGCAAAGGGAGCGCCGCCGAGCTCGACAGGATTGATGCCGAGGAGGAGGTGCTGCATCACCGGGTTGCCGACGAAGCTCGCCTCGAGGATTTGGCCCCTGTCGATGCCCGCCTCGCGCGCCGCCTGGGCCGCGAGATCGTTGATAGCGCCGCGCACCGCGGCCGTGAGCTCGGCCTCGCTCCCCGGATGCATCATGATGTAGGAGACCCGGCTCATCAGGTCCTCGCCGAAGCGGATCTGCGGGTTCATCATGCCGACCGCCGCGACCACCTCGCCGTTCGAAAGATCGCACAAGTGCGCCGCGATCGTGGTCGAGCCCACGTCGATCGCGACACCGTAGGCCTTGTCGCGGAAGCCGGGCCAGATCGCGACGAGCCGGCACTCGTCGTGGACCGCGACGGTCACCTTCCAGCCGCCCTTGCGCAAGGCCTCCTGCAGCGTCTGCATGACGTGGAGGTCGCAGGCGAGCCCGCTCAGCTGCCACTCGGCCTCGAGCGCGTCCAAGAGGCGCCGCAGGTCGCTCGCCGGTGCCGCGAGCTCGGGCTCGCGCACCTCGACGTAATGGAGGCGGACCGCGGGATCGAGCTCGATCGCGACCGCCTCGACCGCCTTGCGCACGAGCTGGCGATGGACCTGGCTCTCGGGCGGCACGTCGATGACGAGGTCGCCCAGCATGCGGGCGGCGCACGAGAGCCGCCGGCCGGAGGCAAGCGGCTTGCGCCGCGCGTAGGCCGCCTCGGTCTCGGAGAAGGGCGAGAGGTGCTCGTCCAAGGACGCGATGCCGTGCTTGGCGAACTCGCCCTCGCTGAGTGCCACCTGGCAGCGACCGCAAATGCCGCGGCCGCCGCACACCGAATCGATGTCGACGCCGAGCGCGCGCGCGGCGCGCAAGACCGGCGTGCCGGGCGGAAAGCGCCCGCGCCGGCCCGATGGCGTGAAGACGATGAGAGGATCAGGAGGCACGGCGGCGCCTGCTCTCGCGCCGGCCGCGCGCTGCCTCGCCCTCGGACCCCGCCGGCGGGGCCTCGCGGAAGCGGCGGATCCAGCGCGCGCAATTGGGGTCGTGCCCCATCATCACGTCGGCCCCCATGACGGCCTTGAGGATCTCCTCGTGGCAGGGGTTGGTGATCGCGGACGTCATCCCGGCCGCGATCGCCACGCAAAGGAATGCGGCGTTGATGCCGCCGCGTCCGGGCAGGCCGAAGCTGATGTTGGAGGCGCCGCAGGTCGTGTTGACCTTGAGCTCCTCGCGCAAGCGGCGGATGAGCCGCATCGCCTGCACGGCCGCCTGGCCCACCGCTCCCACCGGCATGACGAGCGGATCGACGACGACGTCGCACGCCGGAATGCCGTGGTCCGCCGCGCGCTCGACGATCTTCTTCGCGACCGCGAAGCGCACGTCGGGGTCCTCGGAGATGCCGCTCTCGTCGTTCGAGATGGCGACGACCGCAGCCCCGTGCTTCTTGACGAGCGGCAGCACGCTCTCGAGCCGCTCGTCCTCGCCGGTCACCGAGTTGACGAGGGCCTTTCCCTTGTAGACCGCAAGCCCGGCCGCGAGTGCCGCCACGATCGAGGAATCGATCGAGAGCGGGACGTCGGTCACGCTCTGGACGAGTACTATGGCCTTGGCGAGGAGTGCGGGCTCGTCGGCGAGCGGAATGCCGGCGTTCACGTCGAGCATGTGGGCGCCGGCCTCGACCTGCGCCAGCGCGTCGCGCTCGATGCGGCTGAAGTCGCCGGCCAGCATCTCCTCGGCGAGAATCTTCCGCCCCGTCGGGTTGATGCGCTCGCCGATGATGACGAAGGGCCGATCGAAGCCGATGACGGCCTCCTTGCTCGCGGAGCTCACTACGGTATCGGTCATGATGCGGCCTTCTGCGGTTGGGATTGCCTGTCGCGGCTC
>DATEQI010000361.1:0-6637 GCA_035272805.1 Alphaproteobacteria bacterium
TGGCGAGCGTGCCCTCGATCACGGCCAGGCGATGCGCCTGGCCGTCGCGCTCGGATACCCCGCCGCCGTGCTTGCCGTAGAGCCCGACGGCGTGCACCTCGTCGAGGTAGGTGAGCGCCTCGTAGCGCTCCGCGACCGCGCAAAGCTCGGCGATAGGCGCAATATCGCCGTCCATCGAGTAGACGCTCTCGAAGGCGACGAGCTTGGGCAAGGCGGGATCGGCCGTGTCGAGCAGGCGCTCCAGGTCCGCGGGGTCGTTGTGCTTGAAGATGCGCTTCTCGGCGCCGCTGTGACGGATGCCTTCGATCATGGAGGCGTGGTTGAGCGCGTCGGAAAAGACGATGCAGCCCGGCAGCAGGCGGGCGAGGGCCGAGAGCGTCGCCTCATTCGAAATGTAACCCGACGTGAAGAGGAGGGCCGCCTCCTTGCCGTGCAGCTCGGCGAGCTCGCGCTCGAGCAGCACGTGGGTGTGGTTGGTGCCCGAGATGTTGCGCGTGCCGCCGGCACCGGCACCCGAGCGCTCGAGCGCCTCTCTCATCGCCTGCAGCACCGCGAGGTGCTGGCCCATGCCGAGATAGTCGTTGCTGCACCATACCACGACCTCGCGCGTGCGGCCGTCGCTGCCGTGGTGGATTGCGCTCGGGAAGGAGCCGGAGCGGCGCTCAAGGTCGGCGAAAACGCGATAGCGCCCTTCGGTCTGCAGCTTCGCGAGCGCTTCGCGAAAGCGCCGTTCGTAGTCCATCGTCACCCTCCCCGCGCCGGAATAGAAAGCGCAGTCCCCTCTTTTTGCTGCTTAACCCCGATCGTCGCAAGCGAAAATGTGTCAAATCGACACGTCGCGGCGAAAACCTAGCCCTTCTCCGAGCGGGGCGATTTGATCTATGTCAGTTCCGGTGCCCCCTAAGCGGCCACGAGCTGGCGCTTGCGCAACCCGGCATGCGCCTCATCGAGCGCCTTCTTGACCGCGTCGAAGAGCGCGTCGATCTCGCCCTCGGTGATGATGAGCGGCGGGCAGAAGCCGAGCGTATCGCCCATCCCGCGGGTGATCACCCCGTTCGCTTGCGCGAGCCGTGCTGCGTAGATGCCGACCCCGTCGCCGGGCTGGAAGGCTTCCCGGCTCATCTTGTTCTTGACCAGCTCGAGGCCGCCGATGAGCCCCACCCCGCGCGCCTCGCCGACGAGGGGGTGCTTGCCGAGGGCGGCGAGACGGCCCTGGAAGTGCGGCGCCATGCGGCGCACGTGGTCCACGATTTGGCGCTCCTCGTAGATCTTGAGGGTCTCGAGCGCCACCGCCGCGGGCACGGGATGGCCGCCATAGGTGAAGCCGTGGGCGAAAAGGCCGATCTTCTCGCTCTCGCTGACGAGGCCTCGGTAAATCTTCTCGTTGACCATGAGGGCTGCGATCGGCATGTAGCCGGCGGAGAGCTGCTTGGCGATGCTGATCATGTCGGGCTCGAGCCCGTAGGTCGTGGTCGCGAACATGTTGCCGGTGCGCCCGAAGCCGCAGATCACCTCGTCGGCCAGGAAGAGCACGTCGTATTTCTTGAGCACCTTCTGGATCTTCTCGAAGTAGCCCTTGGGCGGCGTGATCACGCCGCCGGCCCCCATCACCGGCTCCGCGAAGAAGGCGGCCACCGTCTCGGGGCCCTCCTTGAGGATGAGCGCCTCGAGCGATTGGGCGCAGCGCTCGGCAAACGCCTCCTCGCTCTCGCCCGGCCGGGCGAAGCGGTAGTGATGCGGACAATCCGTGTGGAGGATGCGCGCGATCGGCAGGTCGAAGTCGCGGTGATTGTTGGGCAGCCCCGTGAGGCTCGCGGCGGCGACCGTGACGCCGTGGTAGCCCTTGAGGCGCGCGATGATCTTCTTCTTCTCGGGCTTGCCGATGGCGTTGTGGTAATACCAGATCAGCTTGACCGCCGTGTCGTTCGCCTCCGAGCCTGAGTTGGTGAAGAACACCTTCGACATGGGCACGGGCGCCATGCCGACGAGCCGCTCGGCGAGCTCAATGCCCACGTCCGAGACCTTGTGTCCGAAGGAATGGTAGAAGGGCAGCTTCTTCATCTGCCTGTTCGCGGCCTCGACGAGGCGCTCCTCGTTGAAGCCGAGGGAGGCGCACCACAGCCCGCCCAGGCCCTCGATGTAGCGGTTGCCCGCGTCGTCGAAGACATAAATGCCCTCGCCGCGCGTGATGACGAGGGGACCCTCCTTCTCGTGGATGCTCAGGTTCGTGTAAGGGTGCAAGTAGTAGGCGACATCGCGCGCCTGGTTCGAGTTCAATCGGGCGGTCATGGCATCCTCGCTTCGAGGGATCGTTGGTTTGGCCCCATAAGCTACTCCGCCGAGGCCGCGGGGACAATGCGACTTCATGACATGCGGCTTCATGACGCGCAGCCGCGGTTGACCGGCCGGCGCCGGCGTGCATATGGTTCGATCGCGCCAACGAATGAAATCGGCCCGCGCCTCGGGTGCGCCCTCGGCGAGCGCCGCGCGGAGCCGGGAGAGCAAGGGGGATGGCCGCCATGCCGCTCAAGGATCTTCTCGTTCACGTCAACGGCTCCAAGCACGCGGGCAAGCGCATCGAAATCGCGATCCGCCTGGCGCAGGCTTTCGATGCCCATCTCGCGGGACTCTACGCCCTTCCCGAGTTCACCATGCCGATCTACGTCGCGGCGCAAATACCGGCCGACATCGTCACCGCGCAGCGCCAGATTGCGATGCGGGGGCGCGACAAGGCGAAGGCCGACTTCGAGGAGCGCGCGCGCAAGGGCGCCGTCAAGTTCGAGTGGCGCGAGGCCGACGGCGACCCGGGCGAGGTGGCAGCGCTTCACGCGCGCTATGCGGACCTCGCGGTCGTCGGCCAGAACGATCCCGACGAGGAGCTGCCGGCGCTCGATTTCGACGTGCCCGAGCGGGTCGTGCTGGAATCGGGCCGGCCCACGCTCTTGGTACCCTACGCCGGCGAGTTCCCCACGCTCGGCGAGCGGGTGCTTGTCGCCTGGAATGCGAGCATGCAGGCGACGCGCGCCGTCAACGACGCGCTCCCGCTCATCGCGCGCGCGAGGAAGGTGACCATCCTCGCCGTCAATCCGGCGGGCGGTTCCGCGGGCCATGGCGAGGTGCCGGGTGCGGACATCGCCCTCCATCTCGCGCGCCATGGCATCAAGACTGAGGCGAGCCACATCAACGCCGACGACATCGAGGTGGGCGACGTGATCCTCTCCCGCGCCGCGGACATGGGGGCCGACATGATCGTGATGGGAGCCTACGGACACGCGCGGCTGCGCGAGATCGTGCTGGGCGGGGCCACGCGGGCACTCCTCGCGCACATGACGGTGCCCGTGCTCATGTCGCACTGAGCGGGGCGCTATCCGCCTCGCTGGTCGAGGCAAACGGCCGTGATCCTGGTCTTCGGCTCGCTCAACATCGATCTCGTCTTCAGGGTGGAGGCGCTGCCGCGCGCGGGCGAGACCGTGACGGCCCGGCACTTTCAAACGCTGCCGGGCGGGAAGGGCGCCAATCAGGCCACGGCCGCCGCGCGCGCGGGTGCCGAGGTGGCGATGGCGGGTTGTGTCGGCGACGACGGCTTCGGCCGGAGCTTGCTCGCGGCCCTTGGCGGGAACGGCGTGGACGTGCGATTGGTGCGGCGCGTCTCGGCCGCGACCGGCTGTGCCGTGGTCGCGGTCGATGCGCAGGGCGAGAACCAGATCCTGGTCGCGAGCGGCGCCAACGCGCTGGCGCGCGCGGCGGACGTCCCCGAAGCACTCCTCGCTCCGCGCACCACACTTCTGCTCGAGCGCGAGGTCGACGTGCTCGAGAGTGCCGCACTCGCAGGGCGCGCCAAGGCCAGGGGTGCGCGCGTGATCCTCAATCTCGCACCCATGGGGCCCGTGCCGGAGGAGCTGCTGGCAGCGAGCGACGTCCTCGTCGTCAACGAGCACGAGGCGGCGACCCTGCTCGGCGGCGAGACGGCCGGCGCAAGTGCGGCCGCTGCTTTCGCCGCGCGGCGCGGCATCACAGTCATCGTGACGCTCGGCGCTGAGGGTGCCATAGCGCACCGCCCCGACGGCTCGGGCCTCCGCGTCGGAGCGTTAGCACTCACACCCGTCGACACGACGGGTGCGGGAGACGCCTTCGTGGGCGTGCTCGCCGCTGCGCTCGACCGCGGCAAGGCGCTCGCAGACGCGCTGCGGCGCGCGAGCGTGGCGGCTGGGCTCGCCTGCCTCAAGGAGGGCGCCCAAAGCGCCTTGCCCACGGCCGAGGAGATCGACGAGGCACTCACGCGGCTCGGGCCGGCGACGCCGCTCGGGAGACGTGAGGCAAAGCACCGCATGTGACCGGCCATTCATCTGCCGCACGACGGATCTGACAACTGGTGCCAGCTCTCCCGCTCTCAGACGGCGGGGGCCGACGGCCTGGCGCCGTCATCGAAGCCCTCGAACGCGTCGCGGACGATGCCTTCGAGCAAGCTCACCTCATCGTCGCGCAGTTTCTTGTACTCGTTGGCGCGGCGCTTCGCCGGCAGGGTTCCTCTATTCTGCCGAATGAACATCACCAGGTTCTCGGCGAGCCGGTCCGGCATCTCGACTGCGTCCATGATGCGGCGCATCGCTTCGTCGTGTCGGCGCAGATAGTCGATCTCGTGCGGCAAATCGTGCTCGACCGTGCGCGCAACGCACCCGTAGAGAAACTCCGCCACACCCGTGCAATCGAAGTAGCGGTACAAATCGGCGGTTTCGTTGAGAACTTCGACGTTGTGGTCGGGTGTGGGTCGCCACTCGATGAAGGGCATCAAAGGGCCGGAATGGGCCTGCAAAGTGGTGCGGTAATCGTCGATGCGGTCGAGCATGACGGAGGAGACCGGGAACACCATGCCGGGCGGGGTGAACTTCCGTTCGGCGAGCACGTGATGGATCAGGCAGCGGTGCACACGGCCATTGCCGTCTTGGAACGGATGCACGTAGACGAAGCCGAAGGCAGTGGCCGCCGCTTGCAGCACCGGGTCGAGGCTGCCCTCGCGCATGCGATCGTTCGCCTCCAGCAATCCGCTCATGAGCTCGCTTAGATCCGCGGGCCGTGCGCCGATGAATTCCGGCAGAGGATCGCCGTTGGCATCCCGCTCACCGACGAACACCCCATCAGGACGCAGGCCGGCGTGTATAAAGCGCGTGTCCTCGATGAGGACGCCGTGGAGGCGAATGATCTCATCGAGCGTGAGCCGGTTCTTGCCGGCTTGCAGGACGGCGCGAGCCCATCGCTCCAAGCGGCTTCGTGGCGGCCGCTCGCCCTCGATCTCGAAGCTGGCCCGGCTGTCGGCCAGCAGCATGAAGCTGGCGGCGCGGGCCACGAGATGGGCGCCCGAGCGGCCCACGGCCTCTCGCGCCTTGGCGGCGAGGTCCTGCCCGAGGAAATCCGTGAGCGCCTTGGTACGCCGGATGACCGGACAGAACCGTCCGTTGCCCAAGAGATTATCGCGCACGCGGTGCCGGCGCGACAGGCGCGGCTTGGCCGTGAAATACGCTTCCGGGTCGAGCAGGTCGATGGCCGCTGCGTTGGGTGCGTCGTCAACGGCAAGGGCGCGGCCGGTCAAGGTTTCGTAGAAATACCAGGCGCGCCGTGCCGGAATGCCGGTAGGCGCAGCGCGCACCATGGTCTCCACCTCGGCCTGAGGCACCGCGCCAAAGACCCGCTTCAAGATCAGAAGATCGATGTCCTCGTGCCGGAGGGCAAAGCTCAGGTGATCGGCAAAGCTGTCGCCAGGCCAATAGCGCTTGTCGAAGACGGTCCAGGCCCCTTCTTTGCGCTGACTGCCGCCGACGTGTCTTTCTGAGACGCAACTCGGCCGCCGCACCGGCGCCTCGATGGCCAGCGCGTGCACGAGCGCCGCCCAGCCCGCCAGCCTGCAGCCACCGGCGACGGCGTTGTCCTGGAACATCGTCATAGGAGCCAATTCGAGGCGCATCCGTCGAAAATCCATTATCTATGTCGAAATCCACCCTCCTTCGAAAAGGTGGATCGAAATTCACCCTAGCTTCTTTTGCCGTCGAAATCCAGTGATTTATATCGAAAATCGCTCGATAAATCACTTTCATGTCGAAAACGACGGCGCTGATCGATTGAATTCCACGCCTGCGTCACCAGCGCTCGCGCTCGAGCCCGTCGATGCCACGGCTGCCGGAGACGCCTTCGTGGGCGTGCTCGCCGCTGCGCTCAACCACGGCGAGGCGCTGGCAGACGCGATGCGGCGCGCGAGCGTCGCGGGTGCGCTCGACGCGCGCGCCTGCCGCCGCTAGACTTTCGCCTCCCGTCCCCCTCGCACGCCAGGGAGGTGCCATGCCCGTCCTCAATCGCGTCGCCGAGTTCCATGCGGACATGACCGCCTGGCGCCACCACCTCCATGCCCACCCCGAGACCGCCTTCGAGGAGCACGCCACCGCCGAGTTCGTCGCTCAGAAGCTCGCCGCCTTCGGCATCGAGGTCCATCGCGGCCTGGCGGGGACCGGCGTCGTCGGCACCATCAAGGGCGGCAAGGGGCCGGGCCGCGCGATCGCCCTCAGGGCCGACATGGACGCACTCCACGTCGAGGAGAAGAACGGCTTCGCGCACCGCTCCCAGAACGCAGGGCGCATGCACGCCTGCG
>DATEQI010000362.1:0-5514 GCA_035272805.1 Alphaproteobacteria bacterium
CCGACGGCTTGCCCGCACGCTGCAATCTTCAGATTGCTTGCCGGTCGGTTCGCCGCCGCAGGGCCATAAGCCGCGCGGCGATGTCGCCGCGTCGAGCCCATCCCGCAACCTCCAGCGCCTTGACCCAATCAAATCCCGATCCGCGTCGTAACGGACGCCACGGATCAGCGTGGCCGCCCTTCAAAACAATCGCGGCGCGTCAAAAATCGCGCTACCGTGGTGAATAGGAACGGTTAACACCGTCCACGTTCGGCAGATAATCCATGACGCCGGTAAATATCATCGCTCCCGGCTGCTTCGCGGCTCCCCGGGAGCGAAAAAAATCGAGATCGACCCCATTGCCGACGCGGGTGACGATCGCCCCTGGAATCAAGCGCTCGAAATCGGCCTTTTCAATATCGGTGCATACCAGCGAATGGGAGAAGCTCCTCGCGATGCGGCGCTCGTACTCGAGGAGACGGCGCCCTTCCACGCGGTAAAGCCACTTCATCGGTATCGTCAAGCGCTGTGCATATTGCTTCCACTTCAGCGAATCGAGGTCGCTGAACTGCATGATTCGCGGAATGTCCGGAAAATCCTCGGCGAATTGCGCCATGTTGCAGCTATAGACGAAGAAGAGGTCCGGACGGAGGACGGCAGTGCGCTCGCGTACGGCGGCGTAAAGCCTCTTCTCGCCGAGCATGGCGACCGAGAGCGGCTCGCCCGTGATGAGCGCGCGCGCGACCCGCAGCTTGCCCATGAGACGGGAGAGCGGCACGGCGGTGACGCTCTTGGCAAATTTGCCGAGTGCCCGAACGTTGTCGGCGTCGCCTGTGTCGCCTGCGAGGCAGAAAATATGCAGCTCATGATGCTTCGAGAGGTGGCGGATCACATTGAACGTCGCGATCTTGTCCCCGCGGTCCGGCGGAAAGGGAACACGCAGGCAAACGAAGAAAATCCGCATGGCAGGAGAGTACGGGCTAGTGTTATGAGCCGGGTGCGAGCGCCGGCCCGGTCGCGGATCGGGCGAGCCGCGCACCGGGAGTGAGCGGATTTATTTCCCCGCGCAAACGGTGCAGCAGGCGCGACGCGATGATCCGGCCGGCGACGTAGACACCCCGCGCCGTCCTCGGATTGGCAGCGACGATGCCCCAGCGTTCCCGGCGCTGGGCGAGCCACAGCTTCTTATAAGGATCGTCGCCGCGCCCGAAGTTGACCTCGTGCGGCCGGTCACGCGTCAGCACCCGCTCCATCATGCGCATGGTGAGATAGGTGCCGGGGGAATAGCGGCGAAAGCGCTCGTCATAGGCGAGCTTGTAGATCATGGCCCTCCCGCGCCAGACGATCCAAAACTCGGCAGCGATGGGATCGCCCTCGAGATAGAGAATGCCGAGACGCAAGGCGCCGAGCCGGGCGAGGAGTGCTATGAGCGACGGGATGAAATCGGGAAACAGCTCGGCCTGCTTCCAGCTGCGGCGATAGACGCTCTCATAAGCGGCAATTGCGTCGTCGAGCTCGTCGCCTTCCCCATCTATGAAACGCAGCTCGACGCTGCCTGCAGCCTCCAATTGCCTGCCCTTGCGGCGCCAGGTGTTGCGCAGAACGGACGGTCGGCTCGCGAGATAGCGCTCAAAGCTCAGCCCCGCGGTCGATTCATACCAGGTCCCCGAATCGAAGAACGGTTTCATGACGAAGCGTGCGCGCCTCAGGCCCTCCGCCAAGACGCGAAAGGCCTGATCGGTCGCGTCGAGGCCGGGAATGGTGATGGTTTGCCACGGCTCGCCGCCGGCGAGCACGACGATCAACCGTTCGAGGCCGGCGAGGGCCGCGGGCTCGGAAGGATCGATAAGCGGGCCGTGCTCGCAGCTATAGACATTGCAGAAGCTCTTGAGTTCGCGCGCTCCCCGAAGGGACTCGTCGGTATGGCACACGAGTGCCGCAGAAGGGCGCTCCCCACCTTCGACGTAGAGCCGCACATGTGCGCCCGCCGGCAGCGCATGGCGCGAGAGCAGATCGTACCATGCGGCTTGGAAGAAGAAGCTCCGCTCGCCGGCGCCGGAGAAGAGTGCCGAAAGCTCGGGAGACAAGGCGGTGAAGCAAGGATTCTCGTAAAGCTTCATTGCATCATGGCTCGAGGTTGGCGCATTCTTCGCGTAGGGCGGTGATCGCTGCCCTATCAGGCATAGAGCCGAGCGTTGACAAGCTTTCGCCGCTCATCCCTAGTATAGCGGAAGTTCCCGTGGCGAGCACGATAGCAGTAAATTGCCAAGGCCTTGCCGACAGCCCCTGACCAACCGCCGGATTGCCGCACTGGCGCCCACGCAACGCGGCGTCATCTGCTGCACGTCTTTCCGAGCTTCGGCATCGGCGGGGTCCCCTTGGGGATGGCGCGAATCCTCAATTCGCTGGGGCCGAATTTTCGCCACTCGATCGTAGCGCTCGACGGCGATATCGCCGCCGCCGCGACGCTCGCGGGCGATGTCGCGCACGAGGTCCTGCCGCTCACGACGCGAAAGTCGAATCTTCCCTCTACACTGCTGCGCTGCCGCGCGACGCTCATGCGCTCCAGGCCCGAGCTTCTCGTGACCTATAATTGGGGAGCGATCGAGTGGGCGATGGCCAATCGCCTCTTCACCCGCCTCCCTCATATCCACCACGAGGCCGGTTTCGGCAGCGAGGAAGTCTCGCGGCAGATCCCGCGACGTGTCTATTTTCGCCGTTGGGCGCTCCGCCGCACGTATCGCGTGATCGTTCCCTCGCATTCGCTCGAGCGTATCGCAACCGAGGCCTGGCGCTTGCCGCGCTCGCAGGTGCTCTATATCGCGAATGGGATCGATCTCGCGCGCTTTCGCCCGCACGACGCTGGCCGTGAACCGCCTGCGCGCACGAGCGGGCGCCGCATCATCGGCTCCCTCGTGCCGCTGCGGCCCGAGAAGAACGTCGGAAGATTGATCGCCGCCTTCGCCCACGCTTGTGCCCGAGCCGATCTAGGCTTGATCATCGCCGGCGACGGCAGCGAGCGTCCCCGCCTCGAGGCAATGGCACGCACTCTCGACGTGGCCGACCGTGTCAGATTTCTCGGCCACGTCGCCCGGCCCGAGCTCGCCTTGCGCGAGATCGACATCTTCGCGCTTTCCTCCGACACCGAGCAGATGCCCTACGCGGTGCTGGAGGCCATGGCCGCGGCACTGCCGGTGGCGGCGGTCGACGTCGGCGATATCGCAGATATGGTGGCGCCGGAGAATCGACCCTATATCGCGGAGCGCGCGGATACCGCCGGTCTTGCCGAAGCCTTCGTGCGGCTCGCCGCCGACCGCGATCTCTGCGCACGCCTCGGCCAGGCCAATCTCGCGCGCGTGCGCGCGCGCTATTCTCACGAAGCCATGGTCGCGCATTGGTCGGCCGTCTTCCTGGAGGCGCTCGCTGCGAGAGTGGACTGACCCCCGGTCGCGATGCCCGCCCTCAGCGCAAATTCAATTGCCGCAACCGGCTCACCGCCGAGCGGAAGGCGTCCCTCGCCCCCCGTGCGAGCTCCTCCGCCTGAAAGCGCAGTAAGGACCGCTGGAATACGTGCCACTCCATCATGTAGCGCTCAGTGGCGAAGCTTTGCTTGAGCCGATTAGCACCCGCCATGAAATCGTAGACCTTCTCGCCGGCGGCGTAATTGTGCTCGATCGCTAGCGCATGGGCAACGTAGCCTGGGCGCAGCCGCGCGTCGCTGTCCTCGAGGCCGCTTTGATAGGCGTAGACGCAGCCTCCTCTGCGAAAATTGTAAAGAAAACCGATCAGGAACGTGCCGGCGGTTACCCGGAGAAGCTGCACGTCGGCCTGCGAGGCACCATGGCCTATAAGGGCGCGGTGGAAGCGCTCGAAGAAGGGATTGGCGAAGGCATGCGGCCGCGCACGCCGCGTCCAGGAGCGGACATGGAGCGCCTTGAGGCCATCGAAGAACCGCAGCGCCGTCTCCGGCGTCCTGGCTTCCTCGATCGCAAGCGGTCCATGGGCCTTGAAGGCGCGCATCGCCCTCCGCAACTGCTGGCGGCTGTTGGCGCTCAGCGCGGTCTCGAGCAAGCCGTCGCCGGTTGCCAGCCGCGTGAGATCGACGCGGTAGGCCGGGACCGGGACACTGCGCCGCACGATCGTTTGCTGCCGCGGCGCCGGAAGCGCCGCCTCCCCGCCGACCCCGCCGATGCACATCTCCTCCACTTCGACACCCGATCGAAGCCAATCGACAAGGGCACGCCAGGGCTCGGGAGTGCTGGGATCGCAGCCGGCGAAGCCGTTATGCTCGATCGTGAGGCCGTCCAGGCGCTCATCTCCGGTCGCATTGAGGTGAAGCTGGCGCACGGCAACAACGCGATGCCGCCTGACCCGACGATACACGGCGATGGCGGCGCCAAGGGTCTCGCGCCCGCGCTCGATGCGCAGGAGCTTCGGCTCAATGCGCGGCGGCAACACGCTGAGCCAGGTGCCGATCCACGGCCAAGTTGTGAAAAAGGAGCCTCCATCGCGAGCATCGAGCTGATGCCAGAGCGAGGCGAGCGTCTTCCTCGCCGGCAGCGGCTCGAGCCTGACGGTCAGGCCGTCATTCATCCACACCCTCTCTTGCTCCGGAGGTCGCGGCGTCTCCCGCCCGGCTGCGAGCAAGAGCGGCCGCATAAACCGCCTTTTGTGCGCGGACCGTGTCGTCCCACCCGAAACCCTCGGCATAGCGTCGCGTGGCCTCGCGCGAAGGCGGGTCGGCCAAGAGTGCGGCAACCGCTGCCGCCGCCGCCGCCGGCGAGCGCGCCGTCATGATCCGCCCGGCCGCTGGAGTGCGGACAATCTCGCGCGCGCCCTCGAAATTACTGACGACGACGGGCGTGCCGCATGCCATCGCTTCGAGCAGCACATTCGGCCAGCCCTCAATGCTCGAGGCGAGGATGAGCGCGTCGGCGGCGCCGTAGACTGCGGGCAAATCGCCTTGTGGCATTGCGCCCAGGAAACGGACGCGCTCACCCAAGGCGAGCGTTCGCACGAGCCTCTCCAGGCGCGCTCTCTCCGGCCCGGAGCCGACGATGAGCAGAGTGGCGGCCGGAATGCAGGCCAGCGCGGAAATCGCGATGTCGTGACCCTTGCGAGGTATGAGATGACCGACCGAGGCGAGAACGGGGCCAGCGAGCCGTGATCCGCCGAGCGAAGCGCCGCGCGGGGTTGGATGGAATAGCTCGAGATCAACACCGTTTCGCAGCACGACGATACGACGCTCCTCGACGCCGAGATCGACGAGTCGAGCGCGCAGGGCTTCGGACACGGTGATCAGGCCGGCCGCTTGGCGGGCAGCCCGCAGCATCAGGCGACGAGGGATGGGGAAGCGGGCGAGCGTGTAAACGTCGCTGCCGCGTGCCGTCAGCACAACTGGCCGAGCGAGCGCCCGGCCGAGTGCCACCGCCGCCACGCCATCGGGGTACAGGTAATGCGCGTCGATCAGATCGAAGTCGTGCCCGCCCGCCAAATTCCGCGCCAACTGAGGGAGCGTCCAACGGTAAAGAAAGG
>DATEQI010000363.1:0-11420 GCA_035272805.1 Alphaproteobacteria bacterium
GCGCGGTGCGTGCTTCGAGACGCGGTGCTTCGCACCGCTCCTCAGCATGAGGTAGGTTCATGATTGCACAAAGAACCTCCTCAGCCTGAGGAGCGCCCGAAGGGCGCGTCTCGAAGGCCGCACCGATTCCATCCAGCCGGAACTTGCTCTAACCCGACCGAGCGTGCCGGCCACACCTCGCCCGACGGTCCAAGGCGTGTTGCCCGTCATCGGTTCCTTTCATAACTCCGCAAGCGGCCCGCGATCCCTCGAACAAGAGTCTCGATCGCGATGACCGAGAGCATCAGCATGAGCGGCAAGATCACGTGCTCGAAGCGCATGCTGTAGCCGAACGCGACCGCATAAGCGCCCAACATCAGGCCGAAGGAGCCCGACAGAACAACGGCCAGCGCGCGCGGCCGCGCCCAAAGCAAGGCCGGAAACGTCACCAGGAAAACGAGGCCGACCGTATTGCGCACGAGGTTGCGAGCCGTGCGGCTCAGGTGAAGCAACGCCTTGTCCAACGACGTCGGCGGGACCTCGTTGCTCTCGCGATATTCGCGCCAAAGCTCGGGCGATAACGCCTGCCGGACGAGATCGCGGATGTTGAACGGCATCGCCTCCATGGCATCCTCTCCCCAGTTCGCGAAGAGGATCGGCCCGGCGTTGCTGGGATACCTCAAGGCATACCAGAAACTTTCGAACGAGATGCCCAAATAGGGGCTGATGCTGGCGGCCATCATGTAGAGGATATCGGGGTGCGCCTTGATCGCCTCGACTGCGACTTGGCGCAAGAGGTTGTCGCCCTCAAGCGGACCCAAGCGGTCGACCGCGACTTTCGCCGCCAAACCGTTCCAGTCGAGCGGGGGCTCGTCGCTTGGCTTGGTCAGAAAGGCGGCCAGGATCCCCTCTGGATTCTGGCCGTTGGCGGCGGCCCAGTCGGTCACGAAACCGGCAAGGCGGCGCGTCGCGGGCCCGTTCTTCGGCTGAACGAGGAGGGCGATCGGCGTCGAGCCGTCCTCGCAGCTCGGATCGCGCGGCAGCACCACGACGCATTGCCAGAAGCGGACCGACGCGGGAAGCGTGACATAGACGCGCCAAAAGAGCTGGTGACCGAAGAAATTGTGAAGGGAGCCGACCAAGGCGGGATTGCCCAAGATGGCGGCGCGCTCGGCCGACCACGTCATGACGACGGCAAGTGCGGCAGCGCCGGAGAGTGCCACTATCAACAGCCGGCGCCACACCGGCCAAGCCAGGAAAAGCAAGACGGCGAAGACGAAGACGGCGAAATACAGGGCCTCGTTGCGTACCATGAGCGCTGCCAGGGCGGCCCCGATCGCCAGCGCCGCGGCTTGCGGCTGCCTGGCGTCGATGAAGCGCGCGACGGCGAAGATCGCCGTCAGCAGGCAAAATACGAAGAGCTGCTCGGTCACCAGCAGCTTGGCATAGGAATAGGGAACGCCGGAAAGGGCGAAGACAAGCGCGGCAGCGAACGCGGCGCGGCGGCCCACGCCGCGCAAGGTCCCGTAGACCAAAAGCGGGGCCAGCGCGCCCATGAGGGCTTGCACCGCGATGGTGAGGTAGAAGCTCTTGAGCCAGGTGGCGCCCGTGACCAGGAGAAAAAACGGATAGCCCGGGGGACGCTGAAAGATGAAAAGTCCGCCCGGATCGTTCGCGAGAAACCGGGCGAACAGGTAATATCCCACCCCGTCCCCCTCCAACGAGATCGGCAAAATAGCCAAGTACAGAATCTGCGAGACGACCGAAAGTGCTGTGAGCACCAGGAGATCGGCAGTAAAGAGGCTCCTCAGCCGCGAAAGCATGACCCACTCCGGAAGCAGGATCAGCGCGTCAGCTTATCCGACATTCCCCGATGACCGGTCTTGCACGCGTCAGAATGCGCCTTTTCGGCTCATGGAGCAACGCGGAGCCGGTCGGCGGCGAACTGAGGCCGCCGCGCGCGATGACATTGCCTCAAGGGCTCGCTTGGGGGCTCCGCGCCGCCGCGCACGCGTGCCTCGCGGTGAGAGAAACGAGACGGCGGGGCTTTGAGGTGCTCGTTGATATCGCGATGCCGAGAGTGGTGGGCGCGGCAAGGATTGAACTTGCGACCCCTACGATGTCAACGTAGTGCTCTCCCGCTGAGCTACGCGCCCGTCCGGCAAGGTCATTCGCGTCGGGAAAGCGTCCTATATCGCCGAAGGCAGCACTTTGCAAGCCTGCGCTCGCGCCTCAAGCCCGCCTCTTGGGCGACCTTGGCCGGCAGCGCCCGCGCTCGCGACAGGCAGGCGCGAATAGGTTAGTTACAAAGCCATGGACAGCTTTGCCAGCGCGCTCTTGCTGATACCGGCCGCCCGCATGGCGAGATGGAGTGCCGCCTGAGCCGCCGTGCGGGTCGGCACGGCAATCGTCCGTTCGCCCTTGCGCGCGGCTGAGGGAGGCGGAACGTCCTCGCCGTCGTCGATGCGGCCAGCGATGGCCTCATTGCCTAATCCGGACCGGAGGCGGAGAAGCGCCATTAATATTCGCCAAGCTCGGCGGCTCAAGGCGCCCGGCGAGGTCAATATGTTTTGCCCACAAGGACGGTTTGGCATATCCTTGCGCACAAACATAGATCATTGGTAGAATGTCAGTTTAGACGATCGATCCCCGGTGGCATTACGGAGGGGGATATGCTGCGGGCTGTTCCTGCTATTATCTTCATCCTTACCCTTGGCTCTGCTGCGGTTGCGGAAGCGCAGACGCTAAACAACATTCTCAATAATTTCAATAATATCGCCGCACCGATCCTGAACGAGGCGCAACGGCAGGCGGAGGCACAACGGCAGGCGGAGGCGCAACGGCAGGCGGAGGCACAACGGCAGCTGGCCCGTGATGCCTGGTCGAAGGTCGATCCCGATTTGGCCGCATGTATGCAGCAACACAATTCACCGCCCCAGCAGCTGGCCGAACAGGGTGTGGGGCCCTATGATCAGCGCATCCGCCCACAGGTCGATCAATGCAATCAATGGATTGCCGCCGAACAACGACGCCGACAGGCGCGTGCTGCCTGGATGCAAATCGACCCTGAGGTAGCTGCGTGCGTTGACCGGAGCTATTCGTCAACTTCTCGGCAGCTTGCTGAACAAGGCATAGGACCCCGTGATCCCAGTGTCGTGCGGTATGTCAATCGCTGTGTTGAAATCGTAACGACTGAACGGAACAAGGCCGAGCGGCAGAAGGCCGAACGAGAGGCGGAAATAGTCAAAAAGCAAAGAGAGGAGGCAGCCGCGCGGGAAAAAGCGACTAGGGAAATGAAGCAGCGCGCGCAAGCCGACGCCGCTGCAAAAGATGCCGCAAAGAAGGAGGAAGCCGAGCGTATAGCAGAGGAAAAGAAGGCGAAGACAGACGGAGCGGCAGCGGAAGACAAGAAAAAGAAGGCGCTAGAAACAGAGATCGCGTCTAACTCAAAGCTACGGTTTCTCGGCTCAGGCGCGCCGGAAGATTTGATCGCGATTGTCAACGTCGGCCCAAGGGCGCCACACGCTGTTGTGGACTTGCACGGACAATTATCGTTCACGGATGGCGCCGCGGCCATATGCATCGGTGAGAAGACCGAGCTTTCGCCCATCGAAAAGCGCCTATACGACCGGGACCTGGCCGCCGTTAACGTGGACCCGGATAAGCTCAAAGTCGGCCATTGCAATAACGCTTCGGCACTCGAGGCAGTAGATATGTTGGTGCTGCGTCGTGCCGAGATTTTTCAAAAAAACACCGACGATATCGACTCCCTGATCAAGGGCCTTTCTAGCGACCAGTATGTCAAGGGCTTCATCATCACCACAGAAGACGTGAAGGCGGATAGGGATAAGCGCGAAGTCGAGCGAAGCACGTTGGAGAATATCATCGAAAAGGGAACGAAAAAGGGTTACGGCGTGATAACGGTCGATAACGACGGTAAGCTCTTTTGCAATACTGCAGCAGAGCTTGCAAAAATATTCCCCGACCTGTCGCACGATCTCATGCGTGCAGAGGATTTTGAGAATATCAATCCGGCGAATCTTGAGACTGCAGAGGTCGATTCGGATATAGCGTTCATTTCCATTAAGAAGGGCAAATGCCGAGCCGTGTTTGGCAGTGCAGACAGCTTGCGTACGCTGATGGTCGGGCTGAAGCGGGACAAAGTTCCGTTCTCTCTTGATGGACGGTGGATTCCAGAGGAAGCGATTGCAGCTTATGAGCAAGGCAAGTCGGAGCAGGCAAAGGAGCATCCTCAGGAAGAACATGTAGCTGACAAGTGCCGTGGTCTCCGGATCCAGCCCTCGGGAGATCCCGATGAATGCAAGGACGAGAACAGGTTGCCGCCGCGTCGTGCAGAGGAGACAGGAAAAACCAACGCCGTGCCGCCGCAGGTTACCGAGCCCCGAGTTGCGCTCGTCATCGGCAATGGCGCCTACCGCGCCGCAGGCGTCCCGAAGCTCAAGAACCCGGTCAACGACGCCCGTGCCATGGCACAAGCGCTGCGCGACCTCGGCTTCAAGGTCATCGAGGCCGAGGATGCCGATCTCAAGGCGATGCAGAAGGCTTTCGTCGATTTCGGGCGGGCACTCCCTCATAACGGAACTGCGCTTTTCTACTATGCCGGGCATGGCATGCAGCTCAAGGGACTGAATTACCTGGTCCCAGTCGATGCCACGGTCGAAAGCGAAGACGTGATCCCGTTCGAGACGTTTCCGATGGAGGTGGTGACCGATCGGCTCAATAACGCACAGGCCCGCGTAGCATTGGTGATCCTCGATGCGTGTCGCGACAGCCCGTTCGGTCGAGGGCTGCGGGGCACTTCAGGCGGGCTCGCGGCAATCGATGCGGCTCGGGGGACTCTGATCGCCTACGCGACCGCCCCGGGAGCCGTGGCGGCGGACGGCGACAATGAGCACGGGCTCTACACTTCGGAGTTGTTAAGGGCGATGAAGTCGCGAGGCCTGGAGGTAGAGCAGATGTTCCGCAAGGTCCGCGCGGCTGTCGTAGAGCGTTCCGGCGATAGGCAAGTCCCTTGGGAATCCTCGTCCCTGATCGGCGACTTCTATTTCGTTCCCTGAGGCCGCGCCACCGCTCGGCGACGGTTGATCTTGCCGCTTGGACCGGGCCTTCGCGACCGCACGGATGGCCCACGGGAAGCGATCCTACACACGGTAGTATCCAGAATCTTCCGCACTTTTGGGCGGCGTCCGATCGAGCTAAGCGATCTGCCGGGTGATCTCCCGCTGCTTGAACGTCCTTGGCCTAGAGCGCCCGCGCTCGTGACAGGCAGGCGCGAATAGGTTAGTTACAAAGCCATGGACAGCTTTGCCGTACCGGTCGCCGAGCTCGACGGCGCCTGCGATCTGCAGGCGCCCCGCCAGCAGACCATGCCCGTCGTCTTTGCCTCGCCCCACAGCGGGAGCGACTATCCCGCCGATTTCGTCGCGCGCTCGCGCCTCGATGCGGTGGCGCTGCGCAAATCCGAGGACTCCTTCGTCGACGAGATTTTCGCGGGCGTGATTGCGGAGGGCGCGCCGCTCATCCGCGCCCTCTTTCCGCGCGCCTACGTCGACCCGAACCGGGAGCCCTTCGAGCTCGATCCCGCCATGTTCACCGACCCGCTCCCCGACTACGCCAATACCCGCTCGCCGCGGATAGCGGCCGGGCTTGGCACCATCGCGCGGGTGGTTGCCAACGGCGAGGAGATCTACCGGGAGAAGCTCCGCTTCGCCGAGGTGCTCGAGCGCGTCAACCGCCTCTATCGGCCCTATCACGAGGCGCTCAAGGGCCTCGTCCAGGCGACGGAGCGCCGTTTCGGCCTCGCGGTCCTGATCGATTGCCACTCCATGCCGTCGATCGGCGGACCCATGGACGAGGACGCCGGCCGGCGCCGCCTCGACATCGTGCTCGGCGACTGCCACGGGACCTCGTGCGCGCCGGCACTCACCGGGCTCGTCGAGCGCTTCTTGGCCGAGCGCGGCTATCAGGTCGTGCTCAACAATCCCTACGCGGGCGGCTTCACCACGCGCCACTACGGAGCTCCCGAGGCGCATGTGCACGCCTTGCAGATCGAGATCAACCGCGCCCTCTACATGAATGAGGCGACGATCGAGCGCGGCCGGGGGCTCGCCCAAGTGGGCGCGCACATGGCCGCACTCGCCGCTCATTTGCGCGAGCGCTTGCCGGCGCTGTTGCCCGGCGGCTGAGGAGGCGGGAATGAGCACCTCCCTGCCGCTCCCGCAGCCGGCGCCCGATATCCTTGTGCGCGAGGCGCGCGAGGAGGACATGGCGACCGTCGAGCAAATCTACGGCTACCACGTGAGGCGCGGGCTCGCCTCCTTCGAGGAGGTGGCGCCGGACGTGGACGAGCTCATGCGCCGCCGCGGCGAGGCGCTGAAGCGCGGGCTTCCCTATCTCGTCGCCGAGCGCCGCGGCCGCATCGTCGGCTTCGCCTATGCCGGGCCCTACCGTACGCGCACGGCCTATCGCTACTCGGTCGAGGACTCGGTCTATGTCGATCACGGCGCGCTGCGCCAGGGCATCGGGCGCGCCCTGCTCGCGGCCCTCGTCGAGCGCTGCACCGCACTCGGCTACCGCCAGATGGTGGCGGTCATCGGCGACTCCGGCAACGAGAGCTCGATCGCCGCCCACCAGGCGCTCGGCTTCAGCGAGGTGGGACTGCTTCCCGCGGTCGGCTACAAGCTCGGGCGCTGGGTCGACTGCGTGATCATGCAGCGCGCGCTCGGCCCCGGCAGCCGCACGCCGCCCGAGCGCGCGTGAGCGCGCAGCCGAGCGGGCTCGGGGGCCCCCACGGGAACGCGGGCAAAAAAGGGGCCGCGCCGAGGCGCGGCCCAAGTGTAGGGAGGAAACGCCCAATAAGGGCATGCGACGCACCCTGCCCAAGCGGCCGAGTGCCATGCCGCAATGCACAATAGACCAGATGTCCGAAAACAATTCAAACGAAAATTTTAAGGCCTTGACGAGACGGCATTTTCTCCAGGAAACGGCGCCGGGCGCGGCCCGGCCGGGCCTCAGCTGCCGCAGCGCACCATAAAGGGCCGGCGAGGGCCGGCTTAGGCCATGGCGCGCACGGCCTCCTCGTGGATGAGTCCCATGATGCGGCGCTTGATGGCGATGAAGCGGTCGGAGGTGAGCACCTCGACCGAGCGCGGCCGCGCGATGTCGATCTCGATCTTCTCCTTGATGCGTCCGGGCCGCGCCGTCATCACGTAGACCCGGTCGCCGAGCAGGATGGCCTCGTCGATGTCGTGGGTAATGAAGAGCACGGTCTTGTGGGCATGCTCCCAGATCTTGAGGAGAAGCTCCTGCATGAGCGAGCGGGTCTGGGCGTCGAGCGCGCCGAAGGGCTCGTCCATGAGGAGGATCTCGGGATCATTCGCGAGTGCCCGCGCGAGCGCCACGCGCTGCATCATGCCGCCCGAGAGCTGTTTGGGATAGGCGCGCTCGAAGCCCTCGAGGCCCACCTCGGCGATGTAGCGCTGCGCGATCCGCTTGCGCTCCGCCTGCTCGATGCCGGCGATCTTGAGGCCGAACTCGACGTTCTCCTCGACCCTGAGCCAGGGAAAGAGCGTATAGGACTGGAACACCATGCCGCGGTCCTTGCCGGGCCTGGTGACCGCATGGCCGTCGAGATAGATCGCCCCCTCGCTCGGCTGGATGAGGCCGGCCACGAGACGCAGGAGGCTCGTCTTGCCGCAGCCGGACGGCCCGACGATGACCGAGAATTCCTCCTCCCCCACATCGAGCGAAATGTTCTCGAGTGCGGTGACCGGACTGCCGCCCTTGGGCAGGAAACGAAGGGCCACGTTGTCGATGTGCAACTTCGCCATGATCGCGATACCCTAGTGTCGCGATTCAGAGGTTCGTCTCACCCGGAGATAACCGTCATTGCGAGCGCAGCGAACCCCGGCGTACGCCGGGGCAGGGCGCTGGCTGCGATATCCTTTCTGGATTGCTTCGTTGCCCTTCGGGCGCCTCGCAATGACAAGTGTTTTCATGATGTGGCGAATTTCAAAACCAGGACCCTAACTCAAGGGTTCGCGGCCCAGGGGAGCAGCCAATTGCGCGCGAGCTTGAAGATCTGGTCGGCGATCAGGCCCAAGAGGCCGATCACCATGATGCCGAGGAAGATCTGGTCGGTGAACAGGCCGCGCATCGAGTTGAGGATGAAGTAGCCGAGCCCCTTGTTCGCGGCGACGAGCTCGGCCACCACGAGATAGGTCCAGGCCCAGCCGAGCGTCACCCTGAGCGTGTCCATGACGCCCGGCATGGTCGCGGGTATCAACACGCGGGTGACCACCGTGCGCCGGTCCGCCCCCAAGGTGTAGGAGACGTCGAGAAGGTCGTGGGAGACGCCGCGCGAGACGTCGGCGATGAGGATGAGCTGCTGGAAGAAGGTTCCGATGAAGATGACCGCGACCTTCTCCTCGATGTCGATGCCGACCCAGAGGATAAGGAGCGGGATGAGGGCGCTCACCGGCAGATAGCGCACGAAGTTGGTGACGGGCTCGATGCCGGCCTCGACGATCTTGAAGCTGCCCATGAGGATGCCGATCGGCACCGCGAAGATCGAGGCGAGGACGAAGCCCGTCATGATCTCGGTGAGGCTCGCCACCGTGTTCACCAAGAGCGAGCCATCCTCGATCCCCGCGATCCCCGCCTTGGCCACGGCCACGGGAGTCGGCAGGAAATCGGGCCGCACCAGCCCGCCATAGGCAAGCGCGCACCAGAATGCCAAGCCCAGGAACCCCACGAGCGTGCTTACCGAGAGGTAAACACGCTGTGGGATGTCCTTCTTCGGTGCGAAGTAGGCTTCGATGAACGGCAGCATCAACCGTTGACGAAGCTGTAATTGATCAGGTCGCTCGGCACGACCTTGACCTGCAGCTTGCCGTGGTCCGTCCAGATCTTGATGGCGTCCGCGGTGGTCTGGAAGAGCGGCCCCGGCTTGGCGGCGGTGCCGAAGAACGTCTTATTCGCCGGCCCGTCGTAGAACTTGATGCCGGTCAGCGTCTCCTTGAACTCCTTGGGGTCCTTGAGCCAGCCGCCCACACCCTTGGCCATGATCTCGATGGATTCCTCGGGGTGCGCCTCGTAGTACGCGACGGCCTCTTCCCATGACTTGACGATCGCCGCGACGTCCTTCGGGTGCGCCTTGACCCAGCTCGACTTGATGATGATGACGTCGGTGATGAGCCCGGGTGTCGACGAGCTGTCGACGAGAAGATGGCCGTGCTCGGCCGTCTTGCCCTTGGTGAGGGCGGGCTCCCAGGTGACCGCCGCATCCACCCGCTTGGTGACGAAGGCGGTACCGGCGTCCATCGCGGTCATGTTGACGATGTTGAGCTCGGACTCCTTGAGCCCGGCGCGATCGAGCAGCACGTTCAGGTAGAATTCCGAGACCGAGCCCTCGTTGACCGCGACCTTCTTGCCCTTGAGGTCCTTGATCGACGTGATGTCCTTGTTGGCGACGATGCCGTCGCCGCCGTTGGAATCGTCGATCGCGACCACGTATTGGAAATCGTCGCGGTTCTTGAGGTAGAGCAGCGCCGTATCGACCGTGCTGGAGATCATCTGGATCTTGTCAGCCATGAGGGTCGGGAAGCGCTCCTTCGGATCCTCCATCAGCACGAGCTCGACGTCGACGCCGTTCTTCTTGAAGATGCCCTTTTCGCGCGCGATGTAGAGCGGGCCGTAGCCGACCCAGGTCGAGTGCGCGATCTTGATCGTCTCGGCGGCGGCCGGCGCCGGCCCTGCGAAGCTGCCGATGACGATGCCGGCGGCGAGCGCCAGCAATGCGCTTAGAAATTTACCCATTCTCGATGCCTCCCTGAGCTTGAACTGCCGCCCGGCGGGCGAAGCCGTTCCGTGCGCCGACGGCGCCTGTCGCGGAGTTTCGGGACGTGAGCAGCACCTCGGGGTCTCCTCCGCGAGAGCCCCTCACGCGACGCCTCAAGCCGGCTCCCCCGCGGGAGATGACTGCCTTGCGCGCGAGGCTTTGGTGCCGCAATCAGCCGCATACTATTGTACCCTCGCGCCCGGGACAAGCCGCGGAGCCGGCCCCGCTTGCCCGCAAGGATGCCCTCGTTTTAGGCAGGCGGCACTTTCCCGCCCTGGGGCGAGCGGATAAGTTAGCGCTCGCGAACGCGTGACCCGCAGAGAAGAGCCCATTCCGCGATGGCCGCAGCCAAGCGTCTCCTCGCCAAGAGCGCCCTCCTGCCGACCGGCTGGACCGCCGAGCTCGTGATCGAGATCGACGCAAGCGGGCGCATCGCAGCGCTCAGCGAGCGCGCTGCGGCCGACGGCGCGGAACGCATCGACGGCCTCGTCCTCCCCGGCATGCCCAATCTCCACTGCCATGCCTTCCAGCGCGCGCTCGCGGGGCTCGCCGAGCGCGCCGGGCCCGAGGGCGACGACTTCTGGAGCTGGCGCGAGGTCATGTACCGCTTCTTGGCCCGGCTCTCGCCCGACGACGTCGAGGCGATCGCGGCCGAGCTCTATCTCGAGATGCTGAAGGCCGGCTACACGGCCGTGGTCGAGTTCCATTACCTGCACAAGGACGCGGCCGGCAGGCCCTATGCCAACTTGGCCGAGCTCGCCGAGCGCATCGTCGCGGCGGCGGAGGCGACCGGGATAAGGCTCACCCTTCTCCCCGTGCTTTACCAGAGCGGCAACTTCGGCAGCACTCCGCCGAGCGAGGGGCAACGGCGCTTCGTCACCACGAGCGAGGAATTCGCAGCCCTCCTCGAGCGGCTCCACGGCGTTGCCGCGGCGCGCGGCGGCTTCCGCCTTGGCGTGGCCCCGCACTCGCTGCGCGCCGTCCCGCCCGCGGCGCTTGCGGAAGCCGTGCGTGCGCTCGATCGCCTCGATGCCGGCGCCCCCATCCACATCCATGCCGCCGAGCAGCAACGGGAGGTGCGCGACTGCCTCGCTTGGGCCAACACGCGCCCGGTGCGCTGGCTCCTCGACAACATGCCCATAGACGAGCGCTGGACGCTCGTGCACGCGACCCACATGGAGGCGGATGAGACCGCGCGCCTGGCGCGCTCCGGTGCCGTCGCCGGCCTTTGTCCCTCGACCGAGGGCAATCTCGGCGACGGGCTCTTCCCCTTGCGCGACTATCTGGGCGCGGGCGGCCGCTTCGGCATCGGCAGCGACAGCAACATCGCGGTCGATCCGAGCGAGGAGCTGCGCTGGCTCCATTACGGCCAGCGTCTTCTGCGCGAGCGGCGCAGCCTCGAGCTCGACGCGCCCGGCACCTCGCTCGGCACGCGGCTTTGGCGCCAGGCGCTTTCGGGCGGCGCCCAGGCGCTCGCCCAAGGGACGGGCGCCATCGCGGTCGGGCTTGCGGCCGTCCTCATCGTGCTCGACGAGAACAACCCGGCACTCGTCGGCCGCCGCGAGGCCGCGGCTCTCGACAG
>DATEQI010000364.1:0-2007 GCA_035272805.1 Alphaproteobacteria bacterium
GCAGGTGCCAAAGTGCGCATCGCTGCGCCGGCCGCACGAGCCCGCAATGAAATCATCATGTTGCGAAGCGAAGATGAAATGCCGGCCAAAGCTTGCGCGTTGACGCCGCAACAGCTCCTACGCTCGCCTCTTGAGGATCACAGTCAAGCACGTCCTGACGCGGCCGAGGACAAGGGCAGCGCCTTCCAAATACCGCTCGAAAGGACATGCCTCTTGGCTTATACTACTATATCTAGGGCATTGGGCTCAAAGAGGGCATAGATCTAATGTCGCAGCGGGCAGGACGGGATGCCGACGAGGATCCCCGCGTCGGCCAGCAGTTCAAGCGCGTCGATGGCGCCGCACTGGTCTTTGAGGTGGTCGGGCCGGTCGCGAGCTTCGCACACCCGCATGTTCGCGTGCGCCGCGTGGATGATCCGACGGATATGCGGGTGTTCGCGCGCTCCGCACTGAACGATCGTCATATTTTCCGTGCGGTCGATCATCAGGCAGCCCCGCCCCGCGCCGGCTACGGTCATCTTCGCCTGAAACCGAGCTGAGATCGAGCGGCATAGAGGGCCCTGCCGGCCGCAGCCGTCCAGGAGCCGCGCAACGGAAAGATGCTGGAGGCGGCGATGGCGGGCCTCATGCGCCAAGCTGGCGATGTGCTTCTCGTCGTCGACGTGCAGTACGATTTCTGCCCGGGGGGCAGTCTCGCGGTCACGGGCGGCGATGAGGTGATACCCCTCGTCAACCGCCTCGCCCAAAGCTTCGCCCACGCGGTGCTGACCCAGGACTGGCATCCCCGTGGCCATCTCTCCTTCGCCTCTCAGCACCCGGGTCGCAAGCCGTTCGAGACGATGCCCCTACCTTATGGCATGCAGACGCTGTGGCCCGATCACTGCGTGCAAGGCACACCCGGTGCCGAGTTCCACAAGGCGCTCGACGTCCCCCGTGCCGAGCTCGTGCTGCGCAAGGGCTTCAGGCGCGAGATCGATTCCTATTCCGCGTTCTTCGAGAACGACCGCGCGACGCCCACGGGCCTCGCGGGCTATCTTCGCGAGCGCGGCTTGAAGCGCCTTTTCATCGCCGGGCTGGCGCTCGATTTTTGCGTGCGCTGGTCGGCCGAGGACGCGCGCAGGCTCGGCTTCGAGGTGGTCGTGATCGAGGACGCCTGCCGCGCCATCGACATGAGCGGCAGCCTCGCCGCCGCGCGCACCGCACTCGCGGACTGCGGCGCCAAGCTCGTGCCGAGCCTCACCCTCGGCTGCGCGTGAGCGCCCGCTTTGGAGGCTAATCCTCGAGCAGGAAGGTGAGCTCCATGGTGGAGCGATATTCGGTGATCTTGCCGCGCTCGACCTTGGCCTTCATCTCGACCACCTCGAGTCCGGTGATGCCCCTGAGCGTCTTGGCGGCGCGCTTGAGCCCCTGATTGACGGCATCGTCGAAACTCCTCGTCGACGCGGCGGTGACCTTGGTGACGCGTGCAACGGCCATGGTGACCTCCCCTAAGATTGCCGGCGCGGCGCTCTCGAACGACTCTGTAGGGGCCGAGCCGGTGTTCAACCGACAAAGCGGATGATGGGCCGCTTTCCGCGCCGAGTCGAGCCGTAAGGGGGCTCAGCGCCGCTCGGGGAACAGGCCCAGGAGACCGTCGCGCGAGGCCGCCGCCACCCCGCGCTCGGTGATGAGCCCGGAAACCAGCCGCGCGGGAGTCACATCGAAGGCATAGTTGGCGGCGGGGCTGCCGTCGGGCGTGAGTTGCACGGTGACGATGCTTCCCTCCGCCGTCTTGCCCTGGATGCGCACCACCTCCTCGCCCGAGCGCTCCTCGATCGGGATCTCGCTGAGGCCGTCCTTGACCGTCCAATCGATGGTAGGGGACGGCAGCGCCACATAGAACGGCACATTGTTGTCGCGTGCTGCCAGGGCCTTGAGATAAGTGCCGATCTTATTGGCCACGTCGCCGGTCGCGGTGGTGCGGTCGGTACCGACGATGCAGAGATCGACCATTCCATGCTGCATGAG
>DATEQI010000365.1:0-2084 GCA_035272805.1 Alphaproteobacteria bacterium
AGGATCGCCAAGGACGAGGCGGTCCGCGTCCTGGTGCTCGCCGGCAACGGGCCCGCCTTCTGCGCAGGACACGACCTCAAGGAGATGCGCGCGCGCCGCGAGCCCGACTACTACCGCGCCCTCTTCGCCAAATGCGGACGCATGATGCAGGCGATCGCGCGGCTGCCGCAGCCGGTGATCGCGCGCGTGCATGGGATTGCGACCGCGGCGGGCTGCCAGCTCGTCGCCTCCTGCGATCTCGCGGTCGCCTCCAAAGCGGCCCGCTTCGCCACCTCGGGCATCAACGTCGGGCTCTTCTGCTCCACGCCGGCGGTGGCGGTCACCCGCAACGTGAGCCGCAAGCAGAGCTTCGAGATGCTGATGACGGGCGAGTTCATCTCGGCCGAGGAGGCGGCAAGACGCGGCCTCGTCAATGCGGCCGTCGAGCCCGCGGAGCTCGCCGCCAAGGTCGCGGAGCTCGCCGGGAAGATCGTGGCGAAGTCGCCGCTCGCCGTGCGCATGGGCAAGGAGATGTTCTACAAGCAGAGCGAGCTCGGCCTTGCCGCGGCCTACGACTACGCCGGCGAGGTCATGGCCTGCAACATGATGGCAGACGACGTGGCCCAAGGCATCGACGCCTTCATGAGCAAGTCACCTGCACCGAAATGGACGGGGCGCTGAGCGGCCGATCCGAAAATGAATGTGTTACTATCAATGCATTGCCCACGATCAACCGTCATTCCCGCGCAAGCGGGAGAGGGGCTTATCGCGATCGTCGCCTCCGCCAAGATGTGTAAATGCCCTAGCGCTTTCGCGGGGGTGACGAATAGCCCTGATGGCGGCCGGCGATGAGCGATCCCACGGACCGCGAGAACTATTCGGACGGCTACATCCTCGGCATCCTCAAGGAGTGCCGCATCGTCGCCATGGTCGGCGCCAGCCCGAATTGGGTGCGGCCGAGCTACTTCGCGATGAAGTACCTGCAAACGAAGGGCTATCGCGTCATCCCGGTCAATCCCGCGGCCGCCGGCGAGGAGATTCTGGGCGAGAAAGCCTATGCGAGCCTGAGCGACATCCCCGTCAAGATCGACATCGTCGACATCTTCAGGAAGTCGGACGCGGTTCCGCCGATCGTGGACGAGGCGATCGCGATCGGCGCCAAGGTGGTATGGATGCAGCTCGGCGTGCGCCATGAGGGTGCCGCGGCGAAAGCCGAGGCTGCCGGCCTCAGGGTCGTCATGAATCGCTGCATGAAGATCGAGTTCGGCCGGCTCTCGGGGGAGCTTTCATGGAGCGGCATCAACTCCGGCGTCATCTCAAGCAGGAGGCGGAAATTGATCGCATGAGCAGCAAGAACGATGCGTTCGGCTTCGAGACGCGCGCGATCCACGCGGGCGCCAGCCCGGACCCGGTGACCGGCGCGCGCAGCACGCCGATCTACCAGACGACATCTTATGTGTTCGACGACGTCGATCACGCGGCCTCGCTCTTCAACCTGCAGACCTTCGGCTATATCTATTCGCGCATCACCAACCCGACCGTCGCCGTTCTCGAGGAGCGGGTCGCCAACCTCGAGGGCGGACGGGGCGCGGTCGCCTGCGCCTCCGGCCACGCGGCCCAGCTCCTCGCCTTCTTCTCGCTCATGGAGCCGGGCGCGGAGTTCGTCTCCTCGCGCAACCTTTACGGCGGCTCGATCACGCAGTTCCAGCACACCTTCGCCAAGTTCGACTGGCACGTGCATTTCGTCGATCCGCAGGAGCCGGAGAACTTCCGCAAGGCGCTGACGCCCAAGTGCAAGGCGATCTTCGCCGAGATGCTGACCAACCCGACGGGCATCGTGATCGACCTCGAGGCCATCGCGAGGATCGCGCACGAGGCGGGCATTCCCTTCATCGTCGACAACACCTGCGCGTCGCCCTATCTCTGCCGCCCGCTCGAGTGGGGTGCCGACATCGTCGTGCATTCGATGACGAAATTTCTCTCGGGCCACGGCACCTCGATGGGCGGCATCGTCGTCGAGTCCGGCAAGTTCGACTGGGGCCAGAACGACAAGTTCCCCTCCATGACCCAGCCGGACCCGGCCTATCACGGCCTCACCTTCTACG
>DATEQI010000366.1:0-2200 GCA_035272805.1 Alphaproteobacteria bacterium
AGCGCGTGGCCCTTGCCATCGGCATGAGCAACGAGCCGGCCCTGCTCTTGGCCGACGAGCCGACGACCGCCCTCGACGTGACGATCCAGGCCCAGATCCTCGATCTGCTCGGCGAGCTCAACCGCGACTTCGGCACCGCCATCGTGCTGATCAGCCACGACCTCGGCGTCATCGCCGGCGTCTGCGCGCGCGTCCTCGTGATGTATGCGGGCGAGGTGGTCGAGGAAGGGCCGGCAGAGGCCCTCCTCTCCGACCCGCGGCATCCCTATAGCTGGGCCCTCATCAACGCCGTGCCCCGCATCGACCGCGGCGCGCTCGAGGGCAAGCACCTCACCACGATCGAGGGCGCACCCCCCGATCCGCTCGCGCATGCCGCGGGCTGCCGCTTCGCCGAGCGCTGCCCCTTCCGCATCGCCAAATGCGTCGAGCATCCCCCGCTTGCGGAGGTGGCCCCCGGGCGCCGCGCGCGCTGCTGGGTGACGCAAGCAGGCGCCACCCTCGTCGGGCCAAGGGCAGAGGACGCCCTGTCGGCAGAGGCGAAAGCGGAGGCCAAGCCCTTCGATCACGGTGCCGAGGCGACGCTTGCGCGCGGCGCGCGGCTGCTCGAGGCGCGCGGGGTCGTCAAGCACTTCCCGCTCCCCCGCGCCGGGCTTTTCGGCGCCGCCCGTGTCGTGCGCGCGGTCGACGGCATCGATCTCGATGTGGCCCAGGGCGAGACGGTGGGGCTCGTCGGCGAGTCGGGCTGCGGCAAATCGACGCTCGCCCGCGTCCTCGTCCGCATCCACCGGCCCGACGCGGGCTCGATCCGCCTCGCCGGGCAGGAGATCGCGCAAAGCCAGCCGTCTGCCATCCGTCCCTTGCGCCGGCGCATGCAGATGGTGTTCCAGGACCCCTACGCCTCGCTCAATCCGCGCATGACGGTGGGCCAGATTCTCGGCGAGCCGCTCGTCTTCCACCGCATCACCAAGGGCAAGCGCGAGACGAGTGCCCACGTGGATGAGCTCCTCAACGTTGTGGGGCTCTCGCCCAAGGCGGCCCAACGCTACCCGCACGAGTTCTCGGGCGGCCAGCGCCAGCGCATCTCGATTGCGCGCGCGCTCGCCGTGCGCCCGGATTTCATCGTCGCGGACGAGCCGATCTCGGCACTCGATGTCAACATCCAGGCGCAGATCATCAACCTCCTCATCGATCTCCAGGAGCGCTACGGGCTCGCCTATCTCTTCATCGCCCACGACCTCGCGGTGGTGCGCCACATCTCGGAGCGCATCGTCGTGCTTTATCTCGGCAAGGTCGCCGAGATAGCGCCTGCGGCGGCCCTCTTCGACTCCCCGCTCCATCCCTATACCCGCCACCTGATCTCGGCGGTGCCGATCCCCGATGCCGCGATCGAGTCGCGGCGGCAGCACTTGCAGCTTGCGGGCGAGCCGCCGAGCGCCATCGACCCGCCGTCCGGCTGTCGTTTCCGGACGCGCTGCCCGCTTGCTCAGGCGATCTGCACGGAGGTGGCCCCGCCGCTTGCCGAGCATCGCCCCGGGCACTTCGCGGCGTGCCATTTTGCCGGACAGTTTTGAACGAGGACGGAGGACAAAGTGAGACGCGTTACGGCTGACGAGGCGGTCAAGATCATCCGCTCGGGCGACACCCTGCTCGTGGGCGGCTCGGGCGGCGGACACGCGGTGCCCGAGGCGGTGATGGCGGCGGTCGAACGGCGCTTCCTCTCGACGGGCGAGCCGCGCGGGCTCACCGTCGTCCATCCGGTCGGGCTCGGCGACGATGCCAGCTTGGGCGTCGGCCATTTGGCGCACGAGGGCCTGCTCAAGCGCGACGTGGGCGGCACCTTCGTGAACTCGCCCAAGCTCTCCGAGCTCTCGCTCGCCGACAAGATCGAGGGCTACACCTTGCCGCAGGGGTCGCTCTCGCTCCTCACCCGCGAGATGGCCGCGGGACGACCGGGGCTCTTGACCGAGACGGGCCTTCACACCTTCGTCGATCCGCGCCACGGCGGCGGGCGCCAGAGCAAGAGTGCCGTCGAGGATCTCGTCGAGCTCGTCCAGTTCCGCGGCAAGGAGTACCTCTTCTACAAGCCCTTCCACATAGACGTCTGTCTTTTGCGCGGCACCACGGCGGACGAGGACGGCAACGTCAGCATGGAGGAGGAGGCGGTCTTCGGCGAGATGCTGTCCGAGGCGCAAGCAGCACG
>DATEQI010000367.1:0-2343 GCA_035272805.1 Alphaproteobacteria bacterium
GCCGGCCGAGGCGCTGCGCTTCCGCTGCGATGCCCGCCAAATCGGGCAAGCCATTACCAATCTTCTCAAGAACGCCGCGGAGTCAATTCAAGCGGCGCGGACGAGTGCAGAGGAAGGGCCGCCGCGGCAAGGATGCATCTCCCTTAGGCTCGAAGCCGGCGACGGGCAGATCGAGATCCAAGTGGAGGACAACGGCAAGGGATTCCCGGCCGAGAATCGGGAGCGACTGACCGAGCCCTACGTGACGACGCGCGAGAAAGGCACCGGGCTCGGCCTGGCGATCGTGCGCAAGATCATGGAGGATCACCGCGGCGACCTGCTCCTCGAAGATCGCCAGGGCGGGGGAGCGCGCGCGATTCTGCGCTTCAAGCTTCCCGACGCGGCCCAATCCGAGGACGAGGAAGAGAACGAGAAAGGAACCGGCATGTCGTCAACCGTGGCACCGGCGTCCGCCCATGGCTCATGACATCCTGATCGTCGATGACGAGGCGGACATTCGCCTCCTCATGGCGGACATTCTCAAGGACGAGGGTTACGAGACGCGCGAGGCCGTCAACAGCACCGAGGCGCTTGCCGCCATAAAGGCGCGCCGACCGAGCCTCGTTATCCTCGACATCTGGCTGCAAAACAGCGAGCTCGACGGCCTCGCCATGCTCGACGTCGTGCGCGAGAACCACCCGAGCGTCCCCATCCTCATGATCTCAGGGCACGGCACGATCGAGACGGCGGTCAGCGCCATCAAGCGGGGGGCATACGATTTCATCGAGAAGCCCTTCAAGACGGACCGGCTCCTGCTCATGGTGGAGCGCACGATCGAGGCGGCGCGCCTGAAGCGCGAGAACGAGGAGCTGCGCGTGCGCGCGGGCGGCGAGGTCGAGCTCATCGGCCGCTCTCCCGCGGCGAACCAGCTGCGCCAGTCGATCGACAAGGTGGCTCCGACGGGCAGCCGGGTGCTCATCAGCGGGCCGGCGGGCGCGGGCAAGGAAGTGGTGGCGCGCCTTATCCACGCGAGCTCGCGCCGGGCCGAGGGACCCTTCGTCGTGCTCAACTGCGCCACCATGCGGCCCGAGAACCTCGAGGTCGAGCTCTTTGGTCAGGAAGCCGCGGGCAAGGAGGGCGGCATGGCCAAGGTCGGCACGCTCGAGCAGGCGCATAACGGCACGCTCCTGCTCGACGAGGTCGCCGACATGCCCTACGAGACCCAGGGCAAGATCGTGCGCGCGCTTCAGGAGCAGACCTTCGAACGCGTCGGCGGCAAGACGCGCGTGCGGGTCGACGTACGCGTGATCGCGTCGAGCAATCGGGACCTGCGCGAGGAGATCACGGCCGGCCGCTTCCGCGAGGACCTCTATTATCGTCTCAACGTGGTGCCGCTCCGCGTACCTGCCTTGCGGGAGCGGCGCGAGGACATTCCGTTGCTTGCGCGTGCCTTCATGGAACGCTACGCGAGCGCCTCGGGCCTGCCCGAGCGGCAGATCGGCGAGGACGCCATGGCGGCGCTGCAGTCCTACGATTGGCCCGGCAGCGTACGGCAGCTGAGGAACGTCATCGAATGGCTGCTCATCATGGCGCCCGGCGAGCCCCGCGATGCGATCCACGCCGACATGCTGCCGCCCGAGATCGGCGCCATCGCGCCGCCGGTGCTCAAGTGGGACAGGGCCGGCGAGATCATGGCGCTTCCCTTGCGGGACGCGCGCGAGCTCTTCGAGCGGCAGTATCTGCTCGCGCAAGTGACGCGTTTCGGCGGCAATATCTCGCGCACGGCGGCATTCATCGGCATGGAGCGCTCAGCGCTGCACCGCAAGCTCAAGACGCTGGGCGTGCACAGCAGCGACAAGAGCGCTGCCTATGACGCCTAAGGCCAGATTTCAAATGCCAGATGCCAGATGCCAGATAGGAGACGCGCTGGCTCCCGGTATCTGTCGTCTGACATCTGTCATCTGACATCTGATGAGCCGTATCGCTTACGTCAACGGACGCTACGTGCCGCACAGAGATGCCGCCGTGCATATCGAGGACCGGGGCTACCAGTTCGCCGACGGCGTCTATGAGGTGATCGCCGTGCAAGGCGGGCGTCTCATCGACGAGGAGGCGCACCTGCGGCGCCTCGAGCGCTCCTTGAGCGAGCTCAAGATCAAGCGCGCGATGGCGTCCAAGACGCTCAGTTGCGTGATGCGCGAGGTGCTGCGCAAGAACCGCATCAGAGACGGCAGCATCTACATCCAGATGACGCGGGGGGTGGCGCCGCGCGACCATGCCTTTCCGGCGAAGAGCGAGACCTCGGTCGTGATGACGGCCAAGCGGATGCGCGTGCCGCCGGCCCGGACCATCGAGGAGGGCGTG
>DATEQI010000368.1:0-6835 GCA_035272805.1 Alphaproteobacteria bacterium
GCAGCCGGCATCACCACCGTCGGCAAGGGCAAGACCGATCTCCGCGTCAAGACCCCGGACCAAGTCCGCGAGCAGGAGAACCGGAACGTCCATATCGAGCTCCAGTAAGCTCGACAAGCGAGACTTCTAGACTGCGGCGCCGGCCTTTGCCGGCGCCGTTTTCTTTTGGCTCCGGCCCGCGGCAAACGACCTCCGCCCCCCCAGGCCGGCCCCCCGTTTGCGGAAAAAGGATTGGCGGCGCGGCAAAAAAACGATAGGCTCCCGGCCAACAAGAAAAATCACCGGATGGCAATGAGAGGGGTCTCATGCGCAAAACGACGCAGGGATGTCGGCGTGGCATCCTGACCGCGGCGACCGTGCTGGGAGTCGCGAGCCTGATGAGCGGCGCTCAAGCCGGCAGCGCCGGCAGCTACGACATCGGCTCGCTCGCTACTCCCTTCCTGCAGAGCAAGACGCAGATCACCATCCTCGGCCAGGATGACAAGGCGGCACCCGCCTGCCAGGACAAACACTTCGTCAAAGCCAGTCCCGCCGAGGCCCCTGCGGAAAACTCCATCGGCTCCGTCACCGAAAGGAAGTGGCGCGAGATGTGGACGCTCAACCGCTGCGGCAATGAGGTCAATTACTGGGTTTACTTCACCGTGGTGGGCAACGGCGGCGCCTATTACGCGATCGTCGGCCCGTAGCCCCCGCTCTCGAAAACTCGAGCATCACCCCCTCCCCATCGGCCGCTCCTCAACGGGCGGCCGATCCCCCTTCAAGGGCAGGGCAATCGCATTTGAATATTTATGAATGTGGTAATCCGTCGTCCCGGCGAAAGCCGGGACCCATCTTAGAGCAGGTGCGTCGTCTTTCCTTTCCCCAACAATGATGATCCTGATCAATGGATACCGGCTTTCGCCGGTAATGACGGAGCCGGTAACGTTCGGAATCACCAAAGGCGATTGCCCTGCCTTCGAGGGAGGGGGGGTCACACGCGCCGATGAGTCCGGCAATCACACCACGTTGAGCTCGCGCAAGGGCCGGCCCGCGGCCAGGCGCGCGTAGGCGAATTCGGAGAGATCGAGGCTCCTGTACTCGCCATAGAGGATGAGCTCGGCAATCCCGCGCCCGGCGGCGGGCGATTGCTGGATGCCGTGGCCGCTGAAGCCGTTGGCGAAAAGGAGGTTCTCGACCTCCGGATGCCGTCCGAGGATGGCGTTCTGGTCGACCGTGTTGTAGTCGTAGTGCCCGGCCCACGCGTTGGTGAGCTTGACCGCCTCGAAGGCAGGAATGCGGCTTGCGAGCGTCGGCCAGACGACCTCCTCCCAAAGACGGTAATCGAGCTCGAGATCCTCGCAATCGGGGTCGTCGCCTTCCTCGGGCGAGACGCCGCAGATGAATTGCCGCCCCTCGGGCCGCAGCCAAACGCCGGTCGGATCGATGAGGAGGGGGCAGCCCGGGAGGGGCGTGCGGCAGTCGATGACATAGACGTAGCGCTTTTTCGGACGCACCGGCAGATCGACGCCGGCAAGTGCTGCGACCGCGCCGGCGAAAGGCCCGGCCGCATCGACCATGAGGCCGCAGGCGAGCGAAGCACCCGAGGCGAGCGTGGCACCCGTGACGCAGGCACCCCGGCGCGCGACCGCCACGACCTCGTCCGCGATGTAGACGGCACCCTCCGCGCGCGCCTTGCGCTTGAAGCCTTGCAGAAGCGCGTGGGGATCGAACCACCCCTCATTCGAAAGGCCGAGCGAGCCGAGGGCGATGCCCTCCGTGCTGAGCCAGGGAAAGCGCTCCGCGAGGGCTGCCGGCGGCAGAAGCGCGTTGTCGGCGCCATGCGTCCGCTGCAGCGCATGATTCTGCTCGAGGACCGGCCGGCCCGCCTCGCTCGCGAGGAAGAGATAGCCGGCCTCGTGAAAGCCCACCTGCGGCACTTCGCCGTCGACCGCGAGATAATCGCCGACGTGCTTGACGAAATGGACGCCGAATTTCGACATCTCGATGTTGCCCGGGGTCGAGAATTGCTGGCGCACCCCGCCCGCCGAGCGGGTGGTGGAGGCGCGGCCGTAGCTCGGATCGCGCTCGACGACCGCGAGCCGGCCGCGGAAGTCCGGGCTCGAGGCGAGGAAGGCGGCGATGCTGCTGCCGATCGCCCCGCCGCCCACGATCACCACGTCGAACACTTCCGCCACGTTGCTTCCCTCCGGCTGTCGCGCGCTGTCTTTTATCGGAGCGGCCGCCGTCTTGCCAAGGCCTCTCAGCAGACCCGTGATTTCCCCCCCGCAGATCCTATAGGATGAGGGGCCGGAGCGTGCGCCCGGCCCGAGGCCGGCACGAGGACGCGGTGTAAACGACGCGAAAACGCCGACGCTTTTTGAAAGGAGGGTCCGATGGCGACTGTGGACACGATGATGCGGCCGGAGAACACCTCGGCCACGCGCTCGCATTATATCGACGTGGTCGGCATGCCGTGGCAGGCGACGAAGTTCCCCGGCATCGAGATGAAAGTGCTCTATGCCGACCCCGAGAGCGGCCTCTCGACCATCTTGTTCCGCCTGGCACCGGGTGCCGAGGTGCCGCTCCATGAGCACACCGCGCTCGAGCAGAGCTACATGATCGAAGGCCGCCTTGTCGACCATGAGGGCGAATGCACGCCGGGAAACTTCGTCTGGCGACCCGCCGGCAGCCGCCATATCGCGCGCGCGCCGGAGGGGGCCATTCTGCTCTCGATGTTCATGAAGCCGAACCGCTTCGCCCAAGGCCAGCGCTTCTTCACCGAAAAATAGCGCAAGTTCCGATTGCATAGGCGCAGTGCGTGCTTCGAGACGCGGTGCTTCGCACCGCTCCTCAGCATGAGGTAGATTCATGATTGCACAAAGAACCTCCTCAGCCTGAGGAGCGCCCGAAGGGCGCGTCTCGAAGGCCGCACCGATTCCCTCCAGCCGGAACTTGCTCTAGCGTCACCGCCGCTCTCTCACCGTCCGTGCCCGCCGTCGGCCAAGCGCTCGATGAGGGTGCGCAGCGCCGCCTTGAGCTGCGCCCGCTCGATCGCGTCATAGTCGGCGAGCACCTCGCCTTCATGGCGCTTCGCGCGCCGCAAGAGGCCGCGCACGACACGCCGGCCCTCGCGCGTGATGCGCACGAGCACTTGACGGCGGTCGCTCGAGCTCGCGCGGCGCTCGACGAGGTCGAGCCTCTCCATGCGGTCGATGACCTTGGTGAGCGTCGGCTGCTTGAGGAGCACGATGCGCGCAAGGGTCGAGACCGTCACCGCCTCCCCGTCGGAGAGTGCCGCGAGCACGCGCCAATGGGGGATGGGCACGACGAGCGTCTTGAGCCGGGCGTGGAACTCGGCACTCGCCTGGTTGGACGCCCGCGCCAGGAGATCGAGCAGATAATCGTCGATGAAGCGCCTGCCCGCCCTTCCGTTCGCATGGCTCTCGGGGTGATGGAAGGTGACCTTGTAGCCGCCGAGATGGAAGGCGAGTGCCGCGCGGTCCGCGTCAGCGAAGCGCTCGACCCGGCCCACCAGGATGACGTGGTCGCCGCCCTCGTGCTGCTGCACGTTATGGCACTCGAACCAGGCGGCGCAGCCTTCGATGAGCGGCACGCCGCCGAGCCCCTTGCGGCACGCGACATTGGCGAAGCGGTCGTCGCGCGCGCCCGCGAATTGGCGCGAGAGGCCGATCTGGTCGGCGGCGAGCACATTGATCGCATAATGCGGCGCCTTCACGAAGTAGCGGAGGCTGCGCGCCGACTTGGCGAGGCTCCACAGCACGAGCGGCGGATCGAGCGACACCGAGGTGAAGGAATTGGCGGTGAGCCCGACGCGCCGCCCGCCGGGCCCGAGCGTCGTCACCACCGTGACCCCGGTCGGAAAGCGTCCGAGGGCCGTGCGGAAGGCGCGCTTGTCGGTTCCTGGCTTGCTCTCGCTCATCCGCTCATCTCGTCTTGGCGCGGCTCTGCGCAAGTGCCGTTGCGGCGGGGGTCAGGCGAGCCAGTGTATTCCGAAAATACATTCCTTTTCATATAAATTTTTACGCTGAGGAGCGGCATTCCGGGCGAGCGGACCCGCAGCCGCACGCGGGTTCCGGCGGGATGCGCCGGCGCTCTCCCCTCACGCGTCCGGCGGCGGTGCTACCCCGAGGCGGGCGAAGAAGCGCCTAAGATCGACGACGGCGCGGCCGTGGCTGCCCTCCATGAGAAGCGTGTCGCCCGCGCGGGCCTCGACCGCGAACTCGACCTGCTTGCCCTTGACCGCCGTCACCCTCGCCTTGGCCTCGACCACGGCACCCGGCAGTGCCGCCGCGCGATGGCGTACGTTGACGTGGGTGCCGACCGAGCCCTCGCCCTCCTCGAAGCTCGGCCGTATGCACTCGTGCGCCGCGGTCTCGAGGAAGCCGATAAGGACCGGGGTCGCCACCACCTCGACGCCCTTGTTGCCGAAGCGGGCCGCCGTATGGCTATCGTCCGTCTGCATGCGATGACTGTAAGTCTGGCCGATGGCAACGGGCTTCATGGCGCCTCTCTCATAGGGGATGCCGACGCGGATGGCGGCATTTGCGCGAGCTTTATCGACACCGTCAAGCGCGCGCGGCGGCCAGCATCTCCTCGATGCGGGTGAACTTCTCGCGGGGCCGGCCGGGGCCGGCGCGCGCCACCTCCGCTTGGTCGATGCGTTGCCATTCCGCGAAGCTCACCGGGCGGACGCCGCGGGCGGCGAGGAGCGCATCGAGTGCTGCCGGGCCCGGCTTCTGCGCATCCCGTGCTTCCAGGTCCGCCGCGATCAGCTCGGCTATCGCCATCGCATCGGCGCGGTTCGTCGGGATCGTGCCGGAAGGGCCGCGCTTCGCCCAGCCGGCCGCGTAGACGCCCGGCTCGACCCGACCCCGCTCGTTCCTGACGATGCCACGCCGCTCGTCGAACGGCAGGCCGGCGAAGGGTACGGCGGCATAGCCGATCGCGGTGATGACGCTTTGGACCGCGAGCTCCGAGGTCTCCCCGCTCGGTCCGAAGTCGCCTGAGGCGAGCCGCGTGCGCTCGAGCTTGAGACCCACGACGCGCTCTTGGCCAAGGATGGCGAGTGGCGCGGACCAGAAGAGGAAATGAAGCTCGAGCGGCTTTGCTCCGGGCCGGTTCGCCGCAAAGCGGCGCAGGATCGAGAGCATCTTCTCCTTCGCCTTGACCTCCCCGGGGTCCGCGGCGGCGATGTCGCGCTCAAGCGCAGTGCCGTCGAGGAGCGCGGTACAGCGCTCGAGCTCGCCGAGCTCGGCGAGCTCGAGCGGCGTGAAGCGCGCCTCGACCGGACCGTGCCTACCGACGAGATAGAGCCGCTCGAGCGGGGCCGCCGCGATCGCTTCGGCCGCGTGGCGGCACAGATCCGACTTGGCCATCTCGGCGGGCGTCTTGGCGAGCACGCGCACGCAATCGATCGCGACATTGCCGTTGCCGATCACGGCGACCGCGCTCGCCGAGAGATCGGGGGCGAGATCGCGGAAGCCCGGATGGCCGTTGAGCCAACCGACGAAGGACCCGGAGCCGTAGACGCCTTTAAGCTCTTCGCCGGGGATGCCGAGCCTGCGGTCGCGCGGGCAGCCGATCGCGATGACGACGGCGTCGTAAGTGGCCTTGAGCTCGTCGTAGCTCAGCTCGCGACCGACCTCGATCCCGCCCAGGAAGCGCACGCCCGGGCGCGTCGCCGTGCGCTCGAAGACGCGCTGCACTGCTTTCGTGCTCTGATGGTCGGGGGCGACCCCGCCCCGCACCAGGCCGAAGGGGGTCGGCAGGCGGTCGATGATGTCGATGCGGCAGCCCTCGAGCCTCCTCAAGAGCGCGTCCGCGGCGTAGAAACCCCCGGGACCGCTCCCCACGATGACGACGGAGGCCCTCAATCGGCCCTAGCCTTGGCTCGCCAACAGACGGCGGCCGACTTCCGGCATCAAGGACTTGTCGAGGTTGGCAAAGGCGAGCCGGAGATAGGGCTCCTCGCCTTGGCCGAACATGGTGCCGGGGAGACAGAGGAGGTTCTCCTCGTCGACCAGCCGCTTCGCCACCGCCGCCGCGGCCGTGCCGTCGAAGGGATGGCGCACGTAGGCGAAGTAGGCGCCCGAGCTCACCAGGCGATAGCTGAGGCGATTGTCCGCGAAGATGCGCCGCAAGGCCTCGAGCCGCTCCAGCATCATCGCGCACTTCTCGCGCTGCCAGCCCTCCAGATGATCGAGCCCGAAGGCCGCCGCCTCTTGGCCGATGCGGGGCGCGCAGATCGCCACGCAATCCATGATCTTCGCGACCTCGGCGAGCAAGCGCTCGCTCGCGATGAGCGCGCCGACGCGATAGCCGGTCAAGCTATAGACCTTCGAGAAGCTGTAGAGCTGGACGAGGGTGTCCTCAGAGGCGGGCTTGCGGAAGAGCCCGTGGGGTGGCGTCGCCTCCGCGCGGAAATCGCGGTAGGTCTCGTCGAGGACGAGTGCCAGGCCCTTGGCCTTGGCCAGCTCGTAGAACGCCTCGATGACCTCGGGCGGATAGATGGCGCCGGTCGGGTTGTTGGGCGTGACCAGCACGATCGCGCGCGTCTTGGCACTCACGAGCCGGGCGGCGTCCTCGGGCGCGGGCACAGCACCACGCTCCTCGCGGCAGGGGAGATGGACGGCGCGCACGCCCTGCATCTCGAGCCACATCTGGTAATTGAAGTAATAGGGCAGCGGCAGCAGCACCTCGTCGCCCGGCCCGGCGAGTGCGGTCACCGCGAGACAGAAGGCCTGGTTGCAGCCGGCGGTGATGGCGACGCGGCACGCCGGGATCTCGGCGCCGTAATTGGCGCTCATCCGGCGCGCGAGCTTCTCGCGCAGATGCG
>DATEQI010000369.1:0-2093 GCA_035272805.1 Alphaproteobacteria bacterium
GTCGTAGGCGTAGGCGATCGAGTAGCCGAGCCCGCCGCCCGAGAGGATGAACTCGCCGGCGAGCACGCCGATGAAGCTGTAGGCGAGTGCCAGCTTCATCCCGGTGAAGAGATGGGGTGCCGCCGCCGGCAGGATGACGAGGAAGATCTCCTCGCCGCGCCCGAACCGGTGCACGCGCGCCACCTTGCGCAGCACGCGCGGCACGCGGTCGAGTCCGTTGAGCGTCGCGATCACCATGGCCGCAGCGCCGAAGGCGAAGCCGATCGCGACGAGCGGCCAGCGGTTGAGCCCGAAGATGGCGATGAGGAGCGGGTAGAAGACGAAAAAGGGCACCGCATAGTAGGAGGCGAGCAGCGGATCGACGAGGCGCCTCAGGCGCGGCAGCGCGTGGATCGTGAGGCCCGCCGCGAAGCCGAGTGTGACCGAGAGGAGGAAGGCGAGTGCTATGTTGCTGAAGCTCTGCGCCATCGCCGCGTCGAGCTCGCCGGAGCGGAACATGCTCCAGAGATGCGTCGCCATCTCGCTCGGCGGGATCAAGACGAGGTGGTCGACGGCACCCGTGCGCGTCAGGAGCTCGAGGAGAAGGAGGAAGCCCGCCACGACCGCGAGCCGCACGAGCGACGCCCGGCTCACGGCCGGCCTCCCCGGCCGCCGTCGTCCTCGCGGCCGAGCGCCTTCATCGACTCGGCGCGCAGCTTCGACCACACGTGCGCGGTGAGGCGGCCGAAGGCCTCCTCCTCGACGATGCGGGAGTCGCGCGCCTGCGGCCAGCCGGTCTCGACGAGCTCGATGAAGCGCCCCGGCCGCGCCGACATGACGCCGACCCGGTCGGCGAGCATGACCGCCTCGTCGATCGCATGGGTGATGAGGAGGACGGTCGCCTTGGTCTCGCGCCACAGGCGGAGGAGCTCGTCGCCCATGAGCAGGCGGGTCTGCTGATCGAGCGCGCCGAAGGGCTCGTCCAAGAGGATGAGGCGCGGCTCGAGCACGAGCGTGCGCGCGATGCAGACTCTCTGGCGCATGCCGCCCGAGAGCTGCGCCGGATAGGTGCTGGCGAAGGAGCCGAGCCCCATGAAGGAGACGGCGTAATCGACGCGCGCGCGGACCTTCTCGGCGGCAGCCCCCGCGCGCCTCAGGCCGAAGGCGATGTTGTCCCACACGCTGAGCCAGGGCAGGCAGGCGTCCTCCTGGAAGACGACGCCGACCCCCTCGGGCACGCGCCCCTTGACCTCGCGTCCCTCGAAGGCGACGGTGCCGGCACTCGGCGCCGTCAGCCCCGCGATCGTCTCGAGCAGGGTCGTCTTGCCGCAGCCCGACGGGCCCACCACCGCCATGAACTCGCCCGCGTAGAGATCGAGGTCCAGCGGGCCGAGCGCGTGCACCAGGCCGTGCCCTAAGGCGGCCGGGTAGGATTTGGCGATGCCCTTGAGTTGCGCATGGACCGCGGGCGTGCCTGGCGCCGCGCGCGCGCCGCCCTCGGCTTCCGGCTTCTCTTCTTGGGCACTTGCCGCCACGGCGGAGGCGTCGGGCTAGAGACCCGTCAATGGGTCTTGGCCTGAAGGTCCGGCGGCAGGAAGGCCGTGTCGACCACCTTGCCCCACTCCATCGGCCCCTTGAGCTTGCCCACGATCTGCAGCCCCTCGACCATGCGGTCCATCGCCGCGTAATCGAAGGCGCCCTCGCTCCAGTAATGGATCGCGAGGAAATGGTGGAACACCTCGCGCACGAGCGAGGCATCGAAGCCGATCGCCTTGGCGGAGATGTCGGCCGCCTCGTCGGGGTGTGCTGCGATATATTGCACGCCCTCGCGCCGCCCCGCGATGATGGCGCGGATGGTCTCGGGATGCGCCTTGGCGAACTCCTCGGTGACGATGCCGACGGTCTGGGTCATGTTGGCGGGGAGCACGTCCTTGACCCAGAAGACCGGCTTCACCTTCGCCTTCTCGCGCGACCAGATGGGCTCGCCGCTCATGGCGGTGTCGACGGCACCCGAGAGCACGGCGGTCAGATTGGCGCCGATGCCGCCCGCGGGCACCAGCGTCACCTTGTCGGCGGGGATGCCCTGGGCCTTCATCGCCATGAGGATCAGCATG
>DATEQI010000370.1:0-9216 GCA_035272805.1 Alphaproteobacteria bacterium
TGTCGATCAGCCGGCGCGCCATGTCGCTCCCCGCCCCTGCCGCGATGCGGCCTCAGCGGCCCCATTCTTGCCCGGCCCGGCGCCAGCGTCAAATCCTGGGGATGATTGGTGGTATCCACAAGCGGAGGTGAGGCCTGCTTCTCCTCTCCTCCTTCAGGGGGAGAGGAAGGGGCCCATCCCCGGGACGAAGTGCCCGGGGATGGGAAGGTGAGGAGCGCGAGCGCAGGGAGCTTCTACGGCCGATGGCGTGTCTCGCGCAGCCACCTCCTCACCCCGACCCTCTCCTCCTGAAGGAGGAGAGGGAGGTCGCCCGTTTCTGGTCTGAACAATTCAAATTGAGACACGACCAGGTGGTTCGCCTTACGTGGCGCTCAGCGCCACCTCTTGTCTTGCGCGCGCTTGTGGGCGATGAGGGCGGCGAGACGGCGGTCGCGCCATTCCGCGCGCTCCGCGAGCTTGTCCGCGGGAAGGACGCGGCGGCGCTCCGCCTCGATCCTGTCGACGAGGCTGTCCTTCCACACCCGCGGGTCCGCCTGCTGCTGCGCCAAGCGGTGGATGGAAGCCGCATAACGGCTGACGTAATCCCGCACGCCGCCCGGCGCATTGAGGTCGATCGTCTCGAACGGACCCATGAAGGACCAGCGCAGGCCAAGGCCTTCCTTGACGGTCTTGTCGATGTCCTCGGTCGAGACATAGCCGTCCTCGACGAGACGAAAGGCTTCGTTGAGGAGCGCCGCCTGGAGGCGGTTGAGGATGAAGCCCTCGATCTCGCGATCGACGACGATGGGCACTTGGCCGACCTCCTCGAGCAGCTCCTTGGCATGGGTGACGACGGCGGCATCGCTGAAGCGCGTCGGCACGAGCTCGACCAGCGGCACGAGATGGGGCGGATTGACCGGATGCGCTACCAGGCAGCGCGCGCGTCCGGCAAGCGCCTCGGTGAAGAGCGAGCCGGGGATGTTCGAGGTCGAGCTCGCGAGGATCGTCTGCGCTGCCGCGAGCCTGTCGAGCTCGGCGAAGATTTGGCGCTTCGCCTCGAGCGTCTCGGCGGTGTTTTCCTGGACATAGTCGGCTTCGGCCACGGCCTGGGCGAGGCTGTTCGCGAGATCGATCCGCGCAAAGACCGCCGCCGGCATTTCCTCGAGGAGGCCTTCGCCGGCGAGCGCTTCCAGGCCGGCGCGGATGGCGCCGGGTGCCGCGGCCATCGCTTTCGGGTCCGGATCGAACATGGCGACCAAAGCGCCGCCGCGCGCGAAGACGATGGCCCACGCCCGGCCAATCAAGCCGGCGCCGACAATGCCGATCTTGCTTCCCAGCGTCAGACGCATGGCACCCGTCTGCTTTTGCTAATTATACGCCGCAATCCCGGCTTGGCTGCAGGCTTGAACGAAAGCAGAAAGAGTGCAGAACGCGCTTGATCTTGCGCGCGTTCTTCGTGATCTATTGGCTATCCACCGCGTTCGGAGTCCGAGTCGCCGAATGTCCCAGCCCCTCCTTCGCATCGGCACGCGCGGCAGTCCGATGGCACTCGTCCAGGCTCGCCAGGTCCGCGACGCCCTCGCGGCCGCCCATCCCGCACTCGCCGCCGCCGCGGCGATCGAGATCGTGGTCGTCCGCACGACGGGCGACAAGGTCCAGGACCAGGCACTCGCCGAATTGGGCGGCAAGGGGCTCTTCATCAAGGAGATCGAGGAGGCGCTCTCGGCGCGCCGCGTCGATCTCGCCGTGCATTCGGCCAAGGACGTGCCGACCTTCCTTCAGGGCGGTCTCGAGCTCGCTTGCTTCCTCAAGCGCGACGATCCTCGCGACGCCTTCATCTCGAGCAAGGCGAGCGGCTTCGAGGCGCTCGCCCCCGGTGCGGTCATCGGCACCGGATCGTTGCGACGCCAAGCCCAGATCCTCGCCCGCTGGCCCAGGCTCAAGATCGTTCCCTTCCGCGGCAACGCGGAGACGCGCTTGCGCAAGCTCAAGGAAGGTCAGGCGGACGCGACCGTGCTCGGCATCGCGGGGCTCGCGCGCATCGGGTGCCAAGATGCGGCGCGCAAGGTTCTCTCGCCCGAGGAGATGCTGCCGGCCGTGGCGCAGGGCGCCATCGCGGTCGAGATTCGAGGGCACGACGCGCGCGCGCGCGCCTGGCTCGCTCCCCTCGATCATGCGCCCACGGCCACTGCGATCGCCGCCGAGCGCGCGATGCTCGCCGAGCTCGAAGGCTCGTGCCGAACGCCCATCGCCGGGCTCGCGGAAATCGACGGGGCGGGAATGCTCACGCTTCGCGCGCTTGTCGCCATGCCCGACGGCAGCGCCGTGCACCGCACGACGCAAACTGGTGCTAGCGCGGATGCCGCGCGCATCGGCCGGGAGGCGGGCCGCGCGCTCAAGGCGAGCGCGGGGGCGGCCTTCTTCGCGGCCCTTGCCTGAAAGGGCGAGGCACGGCCGTCACAGCCGCGTGAGGAGCGCGTGGCCCATGTAGAGGAAAAGTGCGAAGCCCAGGAGGGCGAGGAGCGCCGCGAGCGCGATATCGAGGCGCGATCCCGTGCCGGGCTCGAGGCGTTCGCTGTCGATGTCCTTGGCGAGCTTGAGGAAGCGCACGGCGGCGATGACGACCATGCCCGTGCCGAGAAAGATGAACGCCAAGCCGGCGATATTGCCGAAGGTGCGGCCCGGCATCGAGACGAGATGGCCCGCGAGCGACGGTGCCGCGATCTCCAGAAAGAGGTCGAATTTCTCGACGAGAAAGCCGAACGCCATGACGGCAATGGCCGTGCGCACCCAGGCGAGGAAGGTGCGCTCGTTCGCCGCGTGATCGCTGAAGTTTCTGATCATCGTGGCACCGCCAACCGCGCCATGCTGCCGGCACGTTGCATCATGTCGCCGTCTCGATTCGGCGCGCGATCCACTGATTGAGACTGACGCCCTCGGCTTGTGCTCGCGCAGCCGCTCGGCGGTGGGTCTCCGGATCGACGCGGAGTGGAATCTTGCCGCTGTAGGGCCGGTCCGGCTGCTCGCCGCGTTCCGCGCAAAAGGCGAGGTAATCGTCGATGCTATCGCGGAACGCCTGCTCGAGCTCAGCGAAGGTCTCGCCCTCAAAGGTGATCACGTCGCGCAGGCCAGCGACGCGGCCTGCGAAAGTCCCGTCTTCGGCCTCGACTGTTCCGACATAGCCCTTGTATTCGAGCATAGTTCCTACTCCTTTCCCCGCTTCACGCCGGCCGTGGGTCCGGATCGTCGCCGGCAGCAGCGCAGATCACGCGGCGGTCGTCAGCGGTCGAGCACGTTCAATCCGCTGGCGCTCGCGAGGCGAGTGCATCGCCTTCCATAGATCGCTGCGCCGCTGCACGTTCAGCCAGAAATCGGGGCTGGTGCCGAACACGCGGGCAAGGATGAGCGCGGTTGGGGCCGTCACGTTGCGGCGGTCGTTGCACAGTTCATTGACATGCTTGCGCTGCACGCCCATCGCTTCGGCCAGGGCACCTTGCGTCAGGCCCATCGGCTCCATGAATTCTTCGATCAGGATTTCGCCGACGCTCGCCGGCTTGCGCTTCGTCGTCAACATGGTTCACCTCACAGATAGCGATGGTCGTCCAGATAGACGCCTGTCGCTTCACCTCGGCCGCCATCCCACTGGAAGATGAGCCGCCATTGCTTGTTGACGCGGATCGAATGGAAGCCTGCAAGATTGCCGCGCAGCTTTTCGAAGTGGTTGCTGCGCGGCACCCGTAAATCCTGATCCGTCGTCGCATCGTCGAGCATCTGGAGTCTGCGGAACAGGCGGCTTTCCAGATCGGACGGGATTCTCTTTGATCGAACGTCCTCGACAAAGAAGTCGCGCAACCAGGCATCCCGGAAGCTCACGATCATTCCGCAGCTCCCTTATGCGTTAATGTACCACTCTACGGTACAAATTGCAAGCCTAGCCCCCAAACGGCCGAAAGTGTCGGTTGCGCCCGACCAATCCCGTGTTCGCAGCTGTTCCTGGAAGATAGGCGGCTACTGCAGGTTCGCTTGCAGTGCGACGTGCGGTTCTCGCCGGCGATCGGCCGCGTCACCAGCAGTTCCGCTTACCCCGCGACCCGACAGCCGTACTCGAGGGCGGCCTCGAGAAGATGCTCCCATAGCGAGACGGCAAAGCCGCGGTAAACGTAAAGATCGACGGTCGGCGCGTCGTCGAGCGCATGGAGCAGCACGTTGATATGCGCGTAGGTGCTCTGCACGGCGGCACCGGCAGCGAAGGTGCTGGCATGGAAGTCGAGCCCGCAGCCCTTGGCGAGAAGATCGCGCACGCGCGTGCCGCCGATGCGGATCACGCTCCGCGCGTGGGAGAGCCCGCTGATCGCGGCTTCGAGGCCCGCGAGCGCCTGTTGCAGCGCGCCTTCGAGCCCGCCCTCGTCGGGTGCTACGAGCAGCACGCGTCCCGGCCCGGTCCAGAGCGCTGCAAGCTCGCGCACAACCTCGGCACGATTGGGTGCCCGCGGCAGCACCAGGCCCAGCGTCGTCTCGACCCGCTCCGCGACGCTTGGATATTCGGCGGGGGCGACGGCGAGCTGCACCATCGCGAGCCCGCGGCGCTCGGCAAGCAGGATGCCAGGGCCGCTCGCGGGCACGGTGCCGAAGTCGCCCGCATTGATGACGGCGGCAAGGGCCGAGCGGCGTGCCGGGAGCTCAGCCATGGAGGCGCCTCCCCTCGGGATCGACGAAGACGGGGTCAGAGACGCCGACCCCCACCACCTCGCCCTTGAGCGGAAAGCTCGCATAGAGCGTCTCGCCCTTGCGCGCGAGGCCGCCCGCGACCAGCGCCAAGGCGATCGGATGGCCAAGCGCCGGACTCCATGCCGCCGAGCTCACATGGCCGATGGCACTCCCCGTCCCGCTCGCCTCGACGACGATGTGAGCGCCTGCGCGGATGCGCGTCTTGCCGTCGATGGGCGCCAATCCCACCAGCCGCGGGCGCTCGGGGTCCTGAAGCCCCGGCCGCGCCAGCAGCGCCTTGCCGATGAAGTCCTTCTTCGTGCTGACGAGACGGCCGAGGCCGAGATCCTGCGGCGTCGTCTGGCCGTTGAGCTCGCCTCCCGCGACATGGCCCTTCTCGATGCGCAGCGTGCCCATCGCCTCGGTGCCGTAGGCGATAATATCCTCCGCCCGGCCTGCGGACATCGCCGCTTCCCACACGAAGCGGCCCCAATCCGCCGGCACGTTGATCTCGTACGCGAGCTCGCCCGAGAAGCTGATGCGGAAGACGCGTGCCGGAATGCCGGCAACGCGGCAGTCGCGCACGCCCATGAAGGGAAGGGCTGCGTCGCTCACATCGATGTCGGCGAGCCGCGCGAGCACCGCGCGGCTCCTCGGCCCGGCCAGCGCCATCGCCGCCCACTCCTCGGTCACCGAAGTCGCCTGCACCTTGAGCTCGGGCCACACGACCTGCAGGTAGTATTCGAGATGGGCGAGCACCTTCGCCGCGTTCGCCGTCGTCGTGGTCATGAAATAGCGGCTCTCGCCCACGCGCGAGGTGGTGCCGTCGTCGAAGGCAATGCCGTCCTCGCGCAGCATGAGACCATAGCGCGCCTTGCCCACGGCAAGCGTCTTCCAGCCGTTGACGTAGACGCGGTCGAGGAACTCGGCGGCGTCACGCCCTGCGATGTCGATCTTGCCGAGGGTCGAGACATCAACGAGGCCGACCGCCTCGCGCACGTGCCTGGCCTCGCGCGCTGCGGCGGCGCGCACGTCCTCGCGTCCGCGCGGATAGTAGCGCGGCCGCAGCCAGAGGCCGGCCTCGACGAAGACGGCGCCCTGCTCCTCATGCCACTCATGCATCGCCGAGCGCCGGATCGGTTGGAACGCCTTGCCGACCTCGCGGCCGGCAAGTGCGCCGAAGGAAACCGGCGTGTAAGGCGGCCGGAAGGTGGTCGTGCCGACCGAGGGGATCGGCAGCCCGCGCAGCTGCGCCATGATGGCAAGGCCGTTCAGGTTCGCGGTCTTGCCCTGGTCGGTGCCCATGCCGAGCGTGGTGTAGCGCTTGAGATGCTCGACCGAGACGTAGCCCTCGCGCGCGGCAAGAGCCACGTCCTCGGCCGTGACATCGTCCTGGATGTCGACGAAGCGCTTGCCCTTGCGCCCCGCGGCCGGCATCGCGGACCAGAGCGGGCGCAGCCGGGCCTCGGCCTCCTTCTCGACGCGAGGCGTGGGCGGAACGGCGCCGCTGCCGAAGCCGGCCGCGCGCGCCGCTGCAGCACCCGACTCGAAGCCGTCCGCGAGTGCCGCGCGGAGCGTGTACTGTCCGCGCGCCGCTCCCGCCGAGCGCGCCCTCTGCTTCGAGGCTCCCGCCACGAAGGCGGCGAGCGTTTCGTCGTAGTCGAGCCTGCCGCCGGATTGGGAATGAAGATGCACGCTCGGGCTCCAGCCGCCCGAGACCGCGACGAGATCGCAAGCAAGCGTGCGGCCTCTCCCGCCGGGCACGCCGTGGGCGTCGAGCGCCATCGCGTCTATGGCCCGCACCCCTTTGCGGCCATGCGCGGCGACCACCCCATGGCCCGCGAGTATCTCGATCCCCTTCTCGCGCGCGAGCGCCTCGAGCGCGCCTGCGGCGCCCGGCCGCGCGTCGACGACGGCCGCGACGCGCACGCCCGCGTCCGCAAGATCGGCGGCGCTGCGGTAGGCGTCGCCGTTGTTCGTGCACACCACCGCGGTCAGGCCCGGGCGCACCGCGAACTGGTTGACATAGGCGCGCGCCGCGTTCGCGAGCATGACCCCGGGGCGGTCGTTCCCGGCGAAGACGAGCGGCCGCTCGATCGCCCCCGTCGCCAGCACCACCTCGCGCGCGCGCACGAGCCACAGGCGCTGCCGCGGCGCGTAGGGGGGCGGGGCCGCAAGATGATCGGCAACCCGCTCGCAGAGAGCAACGAGATTGTGGTCGTAATATCCGAAGGCCGTGGTGCGCAGAAGAAGCCTCGCCTCGGCCATGCCCGCGAGCTCGGCCACCGCACCCCCCACCCAGTCGAGCGCCGGCTTGCCCTCGATCGTCATGCGCTCGCGCTTGAGCTGGCCGCCGAACGCCGCCGTCTCGTCGACGAGGATCACGCGCGCGCCGGCGCGTCCCGCGGCCAATGCCGCGGCGAGGCCCGCCGGACCGCCGCCCACCACCAGCACGTCGCAATGGGCATGGTGCTTCTCGTAGACGTCGGGATCGGGCTCGCGCTGTGCTGTGCCGAGGCCCGCCGCCCTGCGGATGATCTTCTCGTAGAGCTTCCACCCGCCGCGCGGTGCCATGAAGGTCTTGTAATAGAACCCGGCGGGGAGAAGCGGGGAGAGCAGGCCGTTGACGGCGCCGAGATCGAAGGCGAGCGAAGGCCAGCGGTTCTGGCTCTCGGCCGCGAGCCCGTCGTGGAGCTCGACCATGGTCGCGCGCGTGTTGGGCTCGGCGCGTCCGCGCGCGCCGAGCCGCACGAGTGCGGTGGGCTCCTCGGGCCCCGCCGTCAGCACGCCGCGGGGCCGATGGTACTTGTAGCTCCGCCCGACGACGCGTACCCCGTTCGCAAGAAGCGCCGACGCCAACGTGTCGCCCGGATGGCCCTCGTAGTGCTTGCCGTCGAAGCTGAAGCCGATCGTGCGTCCGCGGTCGATCAGCCCACCCTCGCGATTGCGGAAGGGCTGGCTCACCGCTCGCCGCTCCCGCTTCCATCGCCCGCGGGTGCCGTCGCCGCGATCGCGTGGGTGAGCGTGTCGCGCTCGACGGTGATCCAGCGCCGGCAGCTCGCCGTGTGGTGCCAGAGCTCGAGGTGGCGTCCCAGCGGATTGTCGCGCAAATAGACATAGTCGTGCCAGGCCGGGAGCGGTGCTTGGGCGGCGGGACGGACGCGCGAGGCGCTAGCGTCGCCGCCGTAGGTGAATTCCACATGGTCGCGCTCGCCGCACCAGGGACATTTGATCAGCAGCATCGCCGAGCCCTCTCAATGGGCATTGGGCACGGGTCCGGCGCCCTTCTCGTCGAGCACATGGCCGGTCGAGAAGCGCTCGAGCGAATACGCCTCATTCAGCGCATGCGGCCGGTCGTGCGCGATCGTATGAGCGAAGACCCAGCCCGACGCCGGGGTCGCCTTGAAGCCGCCGTAGCACCAGCCGCCGTCGAGATAGAGCCCGCCCAACGGCAGCTTGCCGATGATGGGGCTGCCGTCCATCGTCATGTCCATGACCCCGCCCCAATGACGCATCAGGCGGAGCCGGCTCATGATCGGGAAAAGCTGCATGCCCGAGGCGACCACTTCCGCGAGTGCCGGCAGGTTCCCGCGCTGAGCATAGCTGTTGTACATGTCGAGGTCGCCGCCCATGACGAGCTCGCCTTTGTCGGACTGGCTCACGTAGAAATGTCCGGCGCCGTAAGTGACCACGGTATCGAGCATGGGCTTGAGCGGCTCCGACACCATCGCCTGGAGCACGTGGCTCTCGATCGGCAGGCGCAAGCCGGCCATGGCCGCGACGTGCCCGCTGTGGCCCGCGACCGCGATGCCGATCTTGGGCGCGCGAATGGGGCCGCGCGTGGTCTCAACGCCGCTGACGCGGGCGCCTTCGCGCGCGATGCCGGTCACGGCACAATTCTGGATGATGTCGACGCCGAGGCCGTCGGCCGCGCGCGCATAGCCCCAGGCGACCGCATCGTGCCGGGCGGTGCCGCCGCGGCGCTGCAGGAGTCCGCCCGCGACCGGATAGCGCGCGCGCTCGGACAAGTCGAGGAGCGGCACCATCGCCCGCACCTCCTCGCGATCCAAGAGCTCGGCGTCGATGCCGTGGAGCCTCATCGCATTCCCGCGCCGAGCGAAGGCGTCGAGTTGGGCATCCGAATGGGCGAGGTTGAGCACGCCGCGCTGGCTGAACATGACGTTGAAATTGAGCTCGGCGCTCAAGCCTTCCCAAAGCTTGAGCGAAAACTCGTAAAAACGCGCATTCGCCGGCAGCATGTAGTTGGAGCGCACGATCGTCGTGTTGCGTCCGGTGTTGCCGCCGCCGAGCCAGCCCTTCTCGAGCACGGCCACATTGCGGATGCCGTGCTCCTTGGCAAGGTAGTAGGCGCTCGCGAGCCCATGGCCCCCGCCTCCGATGATGACGACGTCGTAGCTCGCCTTGGGTGCCGGATCGCGCCAAGCGCGCGGCCAGTGCTTGTGGCCGGTCACCGCGTGGCGCGCAATCTCGAAGATGGAGTATCTGGCCATGCGCTCCCGATGCAGCCTC
>DATEQI010000371.1:0-21630 GCA_035272805.1 Alphaproteobacteria bacterium
CGGCGGTCGCCAAACCGACCCAGCCCGAACTCGAACTCTTGCATCGCACCCTCCGCCAATCATCCCCTGACTCACGGAATCACCCTTTCCCCTCCTCCGCAACCACGATGTGTGAATGCGATAGCCCTGAAGGGGGAGAGGAATGCGCAGGGTTGGCGAGGCGAAGCCGAGCCTTAGCCGCTTGACGCCTGCCAAGCGTCCACTGGACGCTTGGCCCGAACATGCCAGTGACATGTTCGGCGGCGTCAAGGGGTGAGGGGGATTCCGCGCGAATTGGATCTGCTCTAGCCGCAAACACGTAGGCAAGACACTCCGGCCTTGTGCCGATTTCACGCCCCGCGACCAGCCGGGCGCGCGCGTGAAGGTGGGCGCCGGCGGAGTGCCGCTCAACCGCCGCCCGTGCCGAGCGCCTGGCTCCTCAGCTTCTCCGCGCGCGCGAGGATGGTGTCCTCGAGCTCGCTGCCGGTCTGCCGCTCGGAGGCAACATCCTGCCATTGCCCATTCGTCTCTTTCTGATGGAACACCGTCACCCGCACGGCTTCGGCCCTGAGCTCCTTGCCGAGGATGTAGACGTTGAGCTTAAAGCGCTCCTGCGGCGTCTCGGGCGGGGCGTACCAGTCGGTGATGATCACCCCGCCGAACGCGTCAGCCGAGACGAGCGGCATGAAGGAGACCGTGTCCAAGGCACCGCGCCAGAGGAAGGCGTTGACGCCGACGTGCTGGCCCACGTTGGTTTCGGTCTCCGTGGAAAAGGCCGGCAGCGTCGGCGTCGCCTGGCGCAAGGTGTCGCCGCTCACGGCGCTCTCCGGCGGCAAGGATGCGGTGGTTCCCTTGGGCTGCTCCTTGTCGCCGAACAGTCCGCAGCCGCCCAACAGCAATGCCAGCGCCAGGCCGGTAAGGGCGATCCGTTTCCGAGCCCCGGAAGGGCGCTTGAATTCCAGCGACATCTTGACTCACTCCTTCACACCAGTGCCGGGCCGGAGCTCCGCTTGAGGCGCGGGCCGGCGCCCTCGCGGGGGCGTGCGATCCACCCATGGACCTGCGCCATCTCAAGTCCCGGCGCGGTGGCACTATAACCATTCGAAGGGCACCATTGATAGCGAGGGATTCCGGGAGATCAAGCCCTTCCGGCTGAGGTGCGCTCCGGCAGCCGCGGCCCCGGCAGCAAGCCAAACCGGCGACGGCCTCGCCGCAAGGCGCTTACCGGTGCTGCGAGGCGGCGCTTCCGCCTCTCCTGCGGCCCGGCTATAAGCAGCCCATGATGTGGCTTTCCGCGGCACTCGCCAGCCTCGCATGCTTCTTGGCCAGCCTTCTCGGCACGCGGGCAGCACTTGGCTTTCTCGAGCGGCGCGCCATTCTCGACCATCCCACCGAACGCTCGAGCCATGCGCGACCCATGCCGCGCGGCGGCGGGCTTGCCCTCATGGGGGTGTTGCTGCCGGCCTGGCTGCTGATCGCGCTTTTGGTTCCCGGTGCCGACGGCGGCACCGTATGGCCGCTCGCTGCCGCCTTGGTACTCGCCGCGGTGAGCTGGCGCGACGATCTCGCGGCACTCCCGGTCTCGCTCCGCCTCCTCGTGCATATCGCCGCGATTGCCGTCGGCATGCTGGCGTTCAGGCACACCGGGCCCGTTTTCCAGGGCCTCTTCCCCCTCTGGCTCGACCGTCTCGCCGCCGGCTTTCTCTGGCTTTGGTTTCTCAACCTCTTCAACTTCATGGACGGGATCGACGGGATCGCCGGAAGCGAGACCGCGTGCCTCGGCATCGGCGCGGCATTCGTCGCCACTCTCGCCGGTCAAGGTAGCGCGCTGCCGCTTTACGGCCTCACCGCGGCGGCGGCGGCCCTCGGCTTTCTCTACTGGAACTGGCAGCCCGCCCGTATCTTCATGGGCGACGTGGGGAGCGTCCCGCTCGGCTATCTCCTCGCCTGGCTGCTCCTCGAGCTCGCGGGCCGGGGGTTTTGGGCTGCAGCACTGCTCCTGCCGCTCTATTACCTCGCCGATGCGAGCCTCACGCTCCTCCTTCGCCTCCTGCGCGGGGAGCGCATCTGGCGCGCCCATCGCGAGCACTTCTACCAGCGGGCGGTCCAGGGGGGGCTCGGCCATGCCCGCGTCGTCACGGCGGTCCTCCTCGTCAACGCCGTCCTCCTCGGCTTAGCACTCTGGGCAACCACACAAGCGCCCTGGCTGCCCTTGGCGCTCGGCGCGCTCGCGGTCGCGGGCCTCTTGGCCTATCTCGGCACGCGCACGGGCGCATGAGGCTCTTCCGCAGCTGCGAAGAACTGTTGGGCCCGGCCAGCCTTGTGCTATTGTCCCGCCCGCCTGAAAAATCGATCGGACGCCTGATTTGAGCCGGATTCTGACCCCCGCGCGCCTCGCCTTTCTCCATGACCTGCTCATGGCGGCGCTCTCCTTCGTCATCTCGCTCTACCTGCGCGTGGGCGACCTCACCTGGTGGTACCTGCAGAATTACCTGTGGCCGGCCTTCCTCCTCTTCATGGGGGTGGCCGCCTTCGTCTTCCTCTGGATGCGCACCGGCCGCGGCGTCTGGCGCCACATCGCGATGGTCGACCTCTTGACCTTGGCCAAGGCGGTGACCCTCGTCATGCTGATCTTCCTGCCGGCGCTCTTCTTCTTCACCCGCCTCGACCAGCTGCCGCGCTCGATGCTGGTCATCAATTGGTTCGTGTTGATGGCACTCCTGGGCGGGCCGCGCATCCTCTATCGTCTGCTCAAGGACCGCCGGCTCGACCTCAGCCTGGCCAAGGCGGGGCACCGGCGCGTGCCGGTGCTTCTGGTGGGGGCGGGCGACGGCGCCGAGATCTTCATCCGCGCCATGCAGTACGAGCCGCAGGCGCATTATCAGGTCGTCGGCATCGTCGACGAGAAGGGCACGCGGGTCGGGCGCGACATCCACGGCGTGCCGGTGCTCGGAGGCCCGGCCCAGCTCGCCGAGATCGTCGAGCGCTGCGCCAAGCGGAGCCGCCGCCCGGAGCGGCTCATCCTGACCAAGGACAATCTCGAAGCGGAGGCAATGCGCGATCTTTTCGCACGCGCGGACGCGCTCGGGCTCACGCTTGCGCGCGTGCCGCGCATGACCGATCTGCGCTCCGAGCTTTCCGACACGCTCGAGACGCGGCCGATCGCGATCGAGGATCTGCTCGGCAGGCCGCAGACCGTGCTCGACCGCGCCAGCATGAAGGCGATGATCGCCGGCCGCCGGGTCCTCGTGACAGGTGCGGGCGGCACCATCGGTGGCGAGCTGGTGCGCCAGATCGCAGCACTCGCGCCGGCGCACCTGGCCCTCGTCGACAACGGCGAATACCAGCTTTATCGCATCGAGCAGGAGCTCGGCGAGGAGCACCCCCTCCTCTCGCACTCGACCGTCCTCGCCGACGTGCGCGATGCGGAGCGCATGGCCCGGCTTTTCGTCGCGGAGAAGCCGGAGCTCGTCTTTCACGCGGCAGCACTCAAGCACGTCCCCATGTGCGAGCACAACGTCTGCGAGGGCGTGCTCACGAACCTCGTCGGCACGCGCAACGTGGCGGACGCCTGCCACGCCGCCGGCGTCGCCGCGATGGTGCTGATCTCGACCGACAAGGCCGTCAATCCCGCGAGCGTCATGGGCGCGACCAAGCGGGCGGCGGAGTGCTATTGCCAGGCGCGCGACATCCTCGCCGGGGCGAGCGGCCGCACGCGCTACATCACCGTGCGCTTCGGCAACGTGCTGGGCTCGACCGGCTCGGTCGTCCCGCTCTTCCAACACCAGATCGAGCGCGGCGGGCCGCTCACCGTCACTCATCCCGAGATCAAGCGCTATTTCATGACCGTGCGCGAGGCCGTCGAGCTCGTGCTGCAGGCAGCCGCCCTCGGCGCCCGCGACGGGGTCGAGGCCGGCAAGATCTTCGTGCTCGACATGGGCGAGCCGGTGCGCATCCTCGATCTCGCGCGCCAGATGATCCGGCTCGCCGGTCTGGTGCCCGATAAGGACATCGAGATCGTCTTCACCGGCTTGAGGCCCGGCGAGAAGCTCTATGAGGAGCTCCTCCACGAGACCGAGCATCTCGTCCCCACGCGCTGCCAGGGCATCCTTCTCGCCGCCCCGCGCACCGCCGACCTGGCACTCATCGGCCGCGCCATCGACGAGGCCGGCGACGCTGCGGCGAGCGGGCGGGAAGACCAGCTGCGCAAGCTCCTCGAGCGCATGGTGCCGGAATATCGCCCTGCGGGCGACGGGACGGTGCGGGCGGTAGCCGCGCGATGAGCGACGGGAGCGTCCCCGTCCGCCGCGCCCTCGTCTCGGTCTCCGACAAGACCGGCCTGGTGGCGTTCGCCCGCTTCCTTGCCGAGCGGGGCATCGAGATTCTCTCGACCGGCGGCACGGCCAAGGCGCTCGGCCAGGCCGGCGTTCCCGTCACGGAGGTCGCCCAAGCGACAGGCTTTCCCGAGATGCTGGACGGCCGCGTCAAGACGCTCCACCCCAAGATCCACGGCGGCATCCTCGCGCGCCGCGATCAGCCCTCGCACCTTGCGGCGATGAGCGAGCATATGATCGCTCCCATCGACCTCGTCGTCGTCAACCTCTACCCCTTCGAGGCGACGGTCGCGCGCGGTGCCGATTTCGCGACCGCGATCGAGAACATCGACATCGGCGGCCCGGCCCTTATCCGCGCGGCCGCCAAGAACCACGACTTCGTCGCGGTGGTGACGGAGCCGGGCGACTATGAGGCGGTGATGGCGGAGATGCGCGGGAGCAACGGCGCCACCACGCTCGAGCTGCGCAAGCGTCTCGCCGCCAAGGCCTACGCGCGCACCGGCGCTTATGACGCGGCGATCAGCCGCTGGTTCGCGGGCGAGCTCGGCGAGATTTTCCCTCAACACCTCGTCGTCGCGGGCGAGCTCAAGCAGCTCTTGCGCTACGGCGAGAACCCGCATCAGAAGGCGGCGTTCTACACAGGCGGCGAGGCGCGGCCGGGCGTTGCCACGGCACGCCAGCTGCAGGGCAAGGAGCTCAGCTACAACAACCTCAACGACACCGATGCCGCCTTCGAGCTCGTTGCCGAGTTCGAGGAGCCGGCCGTCGCCATCATCAAGCACACCAACCCTTGCGGCGTCGCGCGCGGGCCGAGCCTGCTTGAGGCCTATCGCAAGGCGCTCATGTGCGATCCCGTGAGCGCCTACGGCGGCATCGTGGCGCTCAACCGGCCGCTCGACGAGGCGACCGCGCACGAGATCGGCAAGCTCTTTGCCGAGGTGGTGATCGCGCCTGAGGTCGACCCTGCGGCGCAAGAGGCGCTCGGGGGCAAGAAGAGCCTGCGCCTTCTCGTCACCGGCGCGCTGCCGGACCCGGACGCTCCCGGCTTGAGCTTGCGCTCGCTCGCCGGCGGCTACCTCGTCGAGACGCGCGACGACGGCCGCGTGCGGCGCCGGGAGCTCAAGCTTGTGACCCGCCGCGCGCCGAGCGAGGCCGAGCTCGACGATCTCGTCTTCGCCTTCCGCGTGGCCAAGCACGTCAAGTCGAACGCCATCGTCTATGCCAAGGAGGGTGCTACCGTCGGCATCGGCGCGGGCCAGATGAGCCGCGTCGATTCCTCGCGCATCGCCGCCTGGAAGGCCGAGGAGGCGGGCAGGGCCGCGCACGAGACGGCCTTGCGCACCAAGGGCTCGGTCGTCGCCTCCGACGCCTTCTTCCCCTTCGCCGACGGGCTCTTGGCCGCCGCCGCGGCGGGGGCCACCGCCGTCATCCAGCCGGGCGGCTCGCTGCGCGACGAGGAGGTCATCAAGGCGGCCGATGAGGCCGGCCTCGCCATGGTCTTCACCGGGATGCGCCACTTCCGCCATTGAGGGCAGGCACCTTCACCCTCAGCAGCAGCAGGAGCCCGAGTGCTAAGAAGAGGACGACGACCGCCATGCCGGCGCGCTGGCTCGCAAAGCGGCCGCTCGCGAAGCCGTAGAGTGCGGGGCCCATGAAGGCCGTGATGGTGCCGGAAAAGGCGTAGAGGCCGAACATCTCGGTCTCCTTTCCTTTCGGCGCCATGCGCGCCATGAGCGCGCGGCTCGAGGCCTGCGCCGGGCCCACGAAGACGCCGAGCGCTATGCCCAATCCCCAGAACCATGGCTTGCTATGGACCGCGAGCACGGCGCTCCCGAGGGCCACGAGTGCGGAGAGCGAGATGACGATGGTCGGCTTCGAGCCGATCCAGTCGTCGACCCAGGCGAACAGCAGGGCACCGGCACCCGCCGCCGCGTTGATCAGGATGGCGAAGCGGATCACCTCCGCGAGGCTCAAGCCGATCTCGCCCGCCGCGTAGATGCCGCCGAAGATGAAGAGCGTCGCCAGCCCGTCGGCATAGATCATGCGCGCGATGAGGAAGCGCAGCATGCTGCGCTCGTGCCGCAGGCGGCCGAGGCTCTGCCTGAGCTCCTTGAGCCCGGCGCCGACCGCCGCATGAAGCGCGATCGGCTGCCGCCCGCGGTCCGGGACGATAAGGAAGAGCGGGATGGCGAAAAGGGCGAACCAGAGTGCCACGAGAAGTGCGGTCGCGCGGACCGGCCCCGCCGGGAGTAGCGCGAGGCCGAAGGGCGGGGAGCGCACCTCGATAAGCCCGAAGAGCGCCAGCAGAAGACAAGCGAGGCCGCCCACATAGCCGAGACCCCAGCCCCAGCCCGAGAGCCGGCCGAGCTGGCCGGGGAGTGCCAGCTCGCGCAGCATCGAGTTGTAGAAGACCAGGCCGAACTCGTAAGCCACGCTCGCAATGGCCACGAGAAGAAGCGTGCGCACGGCCGAGGCCGGCTCCGGGGTCGAGAACCAGAGGAGCGCCGTCGCCACGACAGAGAGCCCGGCAAAGCCGGCGAGCCACGGCTTGCGCCGTCCCGCGCGGTCGGCGACCGCCCCTAGCACGGGGCCGAGGATGGCGACCACGAGCCCTGCTGCGGAAAGTGCCATGCCCCATCTTTGGGCACCCTCCTCCGGCGCGCGCAGGATCGCCGTCGAGAAATAGGTGCCCCACACGAAGGTCGCGATCACCACGGGCCAGGCGGCCACGCCGAAGTTATAGACGCACCAGGCAAGACGTGCCGCCGTGCCGCTCTTGGTGGTCGCGTTCATGAATTTGCGCGGTACCCCCTCACCCTACCCTCTCCCCCGTGAAGGGGGAAAGGGAATTATTAGCTAGACAACCACATTTTCCCTCGCCCCCTTTTAGGGGGAGAGGGAAGGGGCCCATCCCGAAGGGATAGGAAGGGTGAGGGGATGCGGCACGCAAGCGCTTGTCGATGCTACCCTGCCATCATCTGGCGCAGCTGGCGGTTGGCGACCGCGAGCATGGCGAGGTCGGGCTGGCCCGCGCTTCTGATGTCGGCGAGCACGCTTTGCGCGCGCTCGACCATGGTGCGGTGCGCCTGGGCCCAGGCATCGACGGTGCCGTCCGCGGCCGCGGCGGCGCCGGCGCCGGCGAGCACGCTCGTCACGAGATCGCTCTGATGCGCGTAGAGGTCGTCGACGATGGCGGCGACCGCGAGCTTCTGCCAATGGCCGTCGACCGCGAGCCCCTCGGCGGCCGCTCGCAACCAGTCGAAGCCGAAGCGCGCGCCGATGGCGAAATAGATGCGACCCACCTCCTCGATCGATGTCGCGCTACCTTGCGCCGCGCGCACGATGTCGCAGCCGGAGGCGAGGAAGTCGAGGCCGGCCACGGGCCGCGCGAGCTCGAGCGGAACGCCCGTCTCCGTGAAGTGCGCCACCTTCTTGTCGAAGACGGCGCGGTCCTCGGGTGCCAGGATTTCGTCGATGCGCGCCCAGAGGCGCGCGATCCCCGGTTCATAGTCCGCGACGAAGCCGTTCACGTCGAGCGGGTGGCGGCCGTGCATCAGGAACCAGCGCGCCACGCGCTCGAGTGCCAGGCGCAGCTCGACCATCATGGCGGTCTGCACCGGTGCTGAGACCTTGTTGTCGAGCGCCTCGATACCCTGCCACAGCGCCGAGAGGCCGAAGGCCTCGCGCGCGATCGTATAGGCCCGCGCCACGTCCGCCTCGGCCATGCCGCACTTCTCCATGAGCGTGCTCACGAAGGTGGCGCCGGCGCGGTTGACGATGCTGTTGGTGACCGTGGTCGCGATGATCTCGCGCCTCAAGCTGTGCCGCTCGATCGCAGCACGGTAGCCCTCTCGCAAGGGGCGCGGGAAGTAGCGCACCAGGTCCTCGACAAGCGTCGGGTCGTCGGGCAGGTCGCTCGGCAGGAGCCGGTCGTAAAGCTCGAGCTTGGCGTAGGCCATGAGGGTCGCGAGCTCGGGCCGCGTGAGCCCCTTGCCGGCGCTCGCCCTGGCGTTGAGCGCCTTGTCGTTCGGCAGGAACTCGATGGCGCGGTTGAGCCGTCCGCTGCGCTCGAGCCGGCGGATGAGGAGGAGCTGGTCGTCGAGGAGTGCCGTCCCCTCGGCCTCGGCGACGGTGAGCGCCTGCGGCTGCTGGTAATTGTCCTCGAGCACGTGGGCGGCCACCTCGTCCTCGAGCGAGCGGAGGAGCTGATCGCGCTGCTTCATGGTCAGGTCGCCGCGCGAGACCACGTCGCCCAGGAGGATCTTGAGGTTCACCTCATGGTCGGAGGTGGAAACCCCCGCCGAATTGTCGATCGCGTCCGTGTTGAGGCGCCCGCCGGCAAGCGCAAAGGCGATGCGGCCGCGCTGGGTGATGCCGAGGTTCGCCCCCTCGCCGATCACCTTGGCCTTGAGCTCGTCCGCATCGACGCGCAAGGCGTCGTTCGAGCGGTCGCCCGCCTCCGCGTGGCCCTCCTCGCGCGCCTTGACGTAGGTGCCGATGCCGCCGAACCAGAGCAGGTCCACGGCCGCCGTGAGCATGGTCCGGATCAGCTCCGCCGGTGTCAAGGCGTCCTTGGCAATGCCGAAGAGGCGCTTCATCTCGGGCGAGAGCTTGATCGATTTCGCCTTGCGCTCGAAGATCCCGCCGCCCTTCGAGATGAGCTTCGCGTCGTAGTCGTTCCAACTCGAGCGCGGCAGCTCGAAGAGGCGGCGGCGCTCGGCCAGGCTCGCCTTGGCGTCGGGCTCGGGATCGACGAAGACGTGGAGGTGGTTGAAGGCGCCGATCAGCTTGATGTGCTCGGAGAGCAGCATGCCGTTGCCGAACACGTCGCCGGACATGTCCCCGATGCCGACGACGGTGAAGTCGTGGTTCTGGATATCGCGGCCCGCCTCGCGGAAGTGCCGCTTCACCGATTCCCAGGCACCCTTCGCGGTGATGCCCATCGTCTTGTGGTCGTAGCCGGCCGAGCCGCCCGAGGCGAAGGCGTCGTCGAGCCAGAAGCCGTACTCGTCGCGGCTGACCGCATTCGCGATGTCGGAGAAGGTCGCCGTCCCCTTGTCGGCGGCGACGACGAGATAGGCATCGTCCTCGTCGCGGCGCACCACGTCGGGCGGCGGGACGATCTTGCCCTGCTTGATGTTGTCGGTGAGGTCGAGCATGCCGCGCATGAGCGTGCGGTAGCACTCGACGACCTCGGCCATGAGCGCCTCGCGCCCTCCGTCCGCGGGCGGGCGCTTCACCACGAAGCCGCCTTTGGAGCCGACCGGCACGATGACGGTGTTCTTCGCCATTTGGGCCTTCATGAGGCCGAGGATCTCGGTGCGGAAGTCCTCGCGCCGGTCCGACCAGCGGATGCCGCCGCGCGCCACGCGGCCGCCGCGCAAGTGGATGCCCTCCATGCGCGGGGAGTAGACCCAGATCTCGAAGAGCGGGCGCGGCTCCGGCAGCTCGTCGAGCTTGCGGCTGTCGAGCTTGATGGAGAGGTAGGGTTTGGGCCCGCCGTCCTTGCCCTTTTGGAAATAGTTGGTGCGCAGCGTCGACTGCACGAGGTTCACGAAGCGGCGGATGATGCGGTCCTCGTCCAGGCTCTCGACCTTGTCGAGACCCTGCTCGATCTCCTGTACATGGGTGGTGGCGCGCACTTCGACGTCGTGCTGGCGCGCCGGGTCGAAGCGCGCAAGGAAGAGCCCGACGATGCGGCGCGCGAGCCCCGGATTGCGCGTGAGCGTCTCCTCCATGTAGGCCTGGCTGAAGGCGATCCCGGTCTGGCGCAGGTACTTGCAATAGGCGCGCAAGATCACGACCTCGCGCCAGGCCAGCCCGCCGGCGAGCACGAGGCGGTTGAAGCCGTCCGCCTCCATGGCACCCGACCAGACGCGGGCGAAGGCGTCCTGGAAGCTCTCGCGCAAGGCGTCGAGCTCGATCGCGGCGCCGTCGGCGCGCACCATGCCGAAATCGTGGAGGTAGACGGCATCCGTCTCGTGCGGCTCGACGACGAAGGGCACCTCCTGAAGGACGCGCAGGCCCATGTCCTCGAGCATGGGCAGGATGTCGGAGAGCGCCACCGCAGCGCCCGCCTTGTAGAGCTTGAAGCGCACCTCGCTCTCCTGGGCCTCGAGCGGGCGGTAGAGGTGCATGTCGACGGTGCCTTGGGCGAGCACGGCCTCGATCTTCTCGATGTCGACGAGTGCCGTGTGCGCGCCGAAGCGCTCGCGATAGTCGACGGGGAAGGCGGCCGCGTAGCGCCGGAAGAGACGCAAGCCCCGCTCCTCGCCGTTGCCCTCGACGAGTGTTGCCTTGAGCTTGTCGCTCCAGGAGCGCGCCGCCTCGACGAGCTTCGCCTCGATCTCGTCGTTGCGGATCTCGGGGATCTCGCCGGGCGTGGTCCTCACGGTGAAGAGGACGCGGGCGAGCAGCGTATCGCTGCCCAGCTCGGGCTCGAACGAGGTGACCTCGCCGTTGAACGCCTGCTCGAGGATGGCGGCGAAGCGCTCGCGCAGCTCGGTATTGTAGCGCTCGCGCGGCACGTAGGTGAGGCAGGAGACGAAGCGCTCGAAGGGATCCTTGCGCGTGAAGAGCGCGATGCGCTGACGCTCCTGCAGATGGAGGATGCCCATCGCGATCTCGAAAAGCTCGTCCTCCTCGATCTGGAAAAGCTCGTCGCGCGGATAGGTTTCGAGGATATGCAAGAGCGCCTTGCCGTCGTGGCTGTTGGGCGCGAAGCCCGAGCGCGCCATCACGTTCGCGACCTTGTGGCGCAGGAGCGGGATCTCGCGCGGCACGCGATTGTAGGCGGCGGAGGTGAAGAGGCCGACGAAGAGCCGCTCGCCCGCGACCTCGCCGTCGTCCTCGAACTTCTTGACCGTGACGACGTCCAGGTGGCTCGGCCGGTGCACGGTCGAGCGCCGGTTCGCCTTGTTGACGGTCAGGAGCTGCGGCTGGCGCAGGAAGGCCTGAACGTCGGGGGGAAGCGCCGACATATTGCGCCGACCCCGGAAGAGGAGCTCGGAATCGTCTCTCAGGATGCCGAGCCCGGTCCCGTGCGTCACCTCCATGCGGGCGGCCGCACCCGAGCCCATGAAGTCGTACTCGCGGTAGCCAAGGAAGGTGAAGTGGTCGGCACCGATCCAGGCGAGGAACTCCTTTGCCTCCGCGAGCTCGGCCGCGGGGAACGGCAGTTTCCCTTTCTCCAGCCGCGCCAGGAGATCGGAGAGCCGCGCGCGCATCTTGGGCCAATCCTCGACCGTGGCGCGCACATCGCCGAGCACGCGCTCCACACCCCTCGAGATGTCCTCGAGCGTCCCTGGCGCGCTCTCCTCGTCGATCTCGAGGTGCATCCAGGATTCCCCCGCGGTGCCCTCGCGGGCATCCGCCTGCGGCCAGAGCTCGAGGAGCGCACCCTTGGCGTCGCGCCTCACCTTGAGGATCGGGTGCACCACGAGATGCACCGTGAGCTCGCGCCGGTTGAGCTCGGCGGTCACCGAATCGACGAGGAACGGCATGTCGTCGTTCACGATCTCGATGACCGTGTGGTTCGACTTCCAGCCGTGGTCCTCGAAGCGCGGGTTGTAGGCGCGGAGCTTGGGCCTGCCGGGCTGCCGCGTGCGCGCGAAGGTGTAGAACGCCATGGCGGCGCCGTAGAGCTGCTCGACCTCGGCCGCCAGCACGTCGTCCGGCACGTTGGCGTAATATTGGCCGATGAAGCGCTCGGCCCACTCGGATTTTCCGCGCGGCAGCCGCTCGCGCGCGAGTGCGGTCACGCGGCCGAGCTGCTCCTCCTTGAATGCCTGGGTCCGCAGCATCGTTGCTCCTCCCGGGACGGCCGGCAGCGTCGTCGGTACGAGAGCCGCGGCGCTGCGCCGGCCGTCAGGAGCGGGAATCTAGCACGATCAGCCATCGGATGTGAGGTGGGAGGAGGGAGCGACCGGCCCGTCGTCCGCCAGGCACAAGAAGGCCCCAATAGCGAGCCCGATGGCGACGTGTTGCGGCAAATCCGTCGCGGCAAGCTAAAGGACGTGAGGAGCGCTGCGGGCTTCAATCGGGCCCCGGTCGGTGCTAAGCTTTTTCGCGGCCGACGGGGGGTCGGAAAATGGCCGACGAGGGACGCTTCCGGCCTTTCGGGCTGGCGCGCGAAGCGATGGGGAGACCGCTCGGTTGCCGAATTGCCGCACCTTGATCTCGGCGCCAGTCCTAGGCGCAATCGGTTGTCATCGTATCGTGATGTCTCGTTCTGCCGCATGAAGCCGAGCCTCATCAGCCGCTACAGTCGCTGCGCCATTGTCGCGCTCATCGTGGCACCTTTGCTCGCCTCTCTCGGCGGCTGCGTCGCAGAGGACGCCGAGGCAAGGGCACACGCAGCGCTCGTCCACCGGCAACCTTTCAACGACTGGCTCGCTGAAGCGAACTACGAGGCGGGCCTCGCCGCGTACGAGACCAAGGACTACAGGGCGGCCTTCGAGGATTGGCGCGAGGTTGCGGATGCGGGCGACGCCGAGGCCGAGCTGCGCCTCGGCAAGCTCTCAGAGGAGGGCCTCGGCGTCCCCCAGAACTATGTCGAGGCGCACCGCTGGTACAATTTGGCGGCGGCGGCGGGCGCTCCCGGAGCGGCCGAGGCGCGGGATGCGCTCGCCGCCAAGATGTCGAAGGAGCAGCTCGGCGAGGCCCAGCGCCTCGCGGCCGTAGGGCGGCCGACGAGCCGGATATCGCCCGTGGCTGTTGTCGGCGCTGCCGCTCTCCCCGAAACGCCGCCCGCGAGCGTGCCTTCGCCGCCGAGTGCGGAGGCGGTTGCTCATTTCAAGGCCGGGCTCGAGGCGTTCAAGACGGGCAGTCTCGATGCGGCGATAGCCGAACTCACGGCGGGGCTGGCGCTCAGCCCGGACGCGGTCGCCCTCTACCTCTTGGGCGAAGCCTACCGGCTCAGCCATCGCGACGAGCTGGCGCTCAAGGCCTACGACGAGGCGCTCGCACTCGACCCGGCGAGCACGATCGCAGCCAAGGCGCGCGCTCAAGCGGCCTCCCTTGCCGCCGGGATCGAAGTGAAGACGGCGGAAGGGATCGCCGAGGCGCAGCGGCTCCTCAAGTTGCTCGGTTACTATACGGGGCCTGCCAACGGCAAGATCGGGCCCAAGACGTCGGCCGCCGTCGAAAGCTTCGCGAAGAAGCAGGGCATCGCCGCCGACGGCAAGATCACCTTAGCACTCGTGGACGCGCTCAAGCAGGCCGCGGACGCGCGCGCGCAGCAAGCGCAGGTGGATTTCCGCGCCGGCTCGGATGCGCTCAAGGCAGGCCGCGCCGAGCAAGCGATCAAGGAGCTGGCCGCGGGCTTGGCACTCAAGGAGGATGCCGAGGCGGAATACGCGCTCGCCGACGCCTATCGGCAAAAAGGCGAGCGCGCCGCGGCACTCGAGCGCTACCGCCGCGCGCTCGCCCTCGATCCCAAGAGCCCGGCGGCGGCGAAGGCTCTCGAGGCCGTGCGGACTCTGGTGGCCTCGGCTGAGCCGCAAGCGGGCGGGGCGGTGGTGGAGACGGCGGTGCTGCCGCGAGCGCCCGCTCCGGCTGCCGAGACGCCGCCTGCGGCCGAAGGCACGGAGAGCCAGGCCAGGATCGATGACATTCGCCGTGAGGCGGGGCTCGCGGGGGCGCGGGCACGCGCGGCGCAGGCCCAGGCCTTCGATGCGCAGCTGCGCGCGCGCGACGCGGCGACCCGGGCGCAGCACGGCGGCGGGCCGGGGCTCTTCGCGGGCTCTCCCGCCAACACGCCGGGCGACCGTTATGAGGGCGGGATCGACGAGAACAAGCGCTATGCGGGGTTCGGCGTCTATTACTTCGCCAGCGGCGATCGCATGGAGGGCGAGTTCAAGCCGGACGGATCGGCGCTTGCCCATCGCATTTATCATTGGGCCGACGGCGCGCATTACGAGGGGGAGTATAGGCGCGGCGCGGGCTCGGAGCGCGACGGCTACGGCGTCTACACGACGGCGGACGGCCAGCGTTACGAAGGACAATGGGTCCATGACCGCATGAGCGGCTATATGATCTCGACCGCGCCGAACGGCGAGCAGTACGAGGGCGAGTTCCGCGACGATCTGGCCAACGGCAGAGGCATCCTCCTCGATCGCGCCGGCCAGATGATCAAGGCCGGCATCTGGCGCGACGGCAAGCTCGAGGTTTCTTTCGCGGAAATCGGCGCCAAGTGAGGGCGCGCGTCGATGCTTCCGCGGGGACGGCCTCGCGCGCTCACGCCGTGCATGGACGCACCGTCGCATGTCAAGAGATTCGCTGAGCGTGACGCACATAGCCGTGTTATGCTTATTTCGACAAAATAAGTATAACTATTTCCTTGCGGTCGCGGCCGACGTCGGTTATGCTTATTTTTGCAATGTAAGCATAACCAGGCTCCCGCCATGGCCGAAGCCGTTTCGCTCGCCACCCAGACCCTCTACGCGGAGCTGGTCGACCGCTCTGCGGCCGCCGCCTTTGAGGCCGAATTTCCGCTCAATGGAAGCTTCGTGCGCGTCACCGTCAAAGGCCGCGACTACTGGTATTTCCAAGAGGGCGCCCGCGATGCTTCCGGCAAGCAGCCTCGAAAATACGTAGGCCCCGATACCGACGAGACTCGGCAGCGGATGGCCAATCATGGCCGCGCGAAGAACGATTACCGGGAACGCCGGCATCTGATCGCCATGCTCCGCCAATCGGGCTTTCGGAGCCCTGCCGCGGAGACGGGCCGTGTTCTGCAAGCGCTCTCGGCGGCTGGCGTGTTCCGCATGCGCGCGTGCCTCGTCGGCACCTTGGCCTATCAGGTCTACGGTCCCATGCTCGGCTTCCGTCTGCCGCACGCCTCCTTGCAGACGCAAGACATCGACATCGCGCAATTCAGCGCGATTTCCGTGGCGATCGGCAAAGATGAGCGAACACGGCCGCTTCTCGAAGTGCTGCAGACGGCGGATTCATCGTTTCGCTCTCTGCCACACAGCCGAAAATCAGAGGCGACGGCGGCGTATATCAACGCCAGCGGCCTCCGCGTCGAAATTCTCAGCGAAAGTCGCGGCCCTGAACGGGAGACGCCCGCCGCCCTTCCCGCGATCGGCACGCATGGGCAACCTCTCCGTTTCATGGATTTCCTGATCCGCGACGAGATGCGCGCGGCTGTGTTGTACGACGCGGGCGTCTTGGTGAACGTGCCCTCGCCGGAGCGGTATGCCCTCCATAAGTTGATCATCGCGCAGCGGCGACGCGCGGATTCCGCCAAGATCGACAAGGATATTGCGCAGGCGGAGGCCCTTCTTGCCACGCTCGCAGCGCGCAGGCCGAGCGATCTTCGCGAGGCATGGCGCGAAGCATTTGACCGCGGGCCAAAATGGCAACAGCTCCTCGCGCGCGGACTTGGCATGCTCTCGCCTAAGGTGCGGGACCAGGCGCTCAACGTTTTCGGCGCGACAAGGAGCCTGATCCCGGGTCTTAACCTTCGCTTTGCCGATGCCCCGCCCCGCTATGATTTTGATCGCGATACCGTGGTCTTCCCTGGCGAAGCAGAAGGCGAACGCGTGCTCTGTGCCATAAGCCGCGAAGCGCTCGACGATGACTTCGGCGCCGATGGGCAAACGAAGGAACAGCGCGTCGAGACATTCCGCCGCAACCGGCAAGAAATCGAGCGGATGGCGCGCGAGATCTATTTGAACAAGCCCGTGCCGCCGAATGGCGCAGTGCTCGCCACCACGGCCGAAGTGTCGGCCCTTCGGCAAATCGCACGCCGCAGCAAACGTGCGCGCTGATGCCCCGCGCCGAGAGCTACGCCTCGCCGGGATCGTGTCGGAGCGAGTGGAGTATTCGAGACGCAAAGCAACATAGCAGCCAACGGTGACCAAATGATCGACCCGATTGCACCGATCCGAGACGAGGCTGGGCACCAGGAAGCATTGGCCGAGATCGAGCGGCTGTGGGGTGCCGCGAAAGGCACGACCAAGGGCGATCGTCTCGACGTGCTTATGGCGCTTGTCGAGGCTTATGAGCGCCAGAACTGGCCTGACGAAGATCTCGATCCCATCGATGCCATAGTGTGTATTAGTTGACACTTCGAGTTTGAATGTGTATTTATGCACATAAATAGCCGGGCGGTCATCGCGGCTCTCAGGGCCGACGGTTGGTACCAGGTCGCTCAAAAAGGAAGCCACGTGCAGTTCAAGCACCCGACGAAGTCCGGGCGTGTCACGGTCGTCCATCCGATCAAGGACATCCCGTTGGGGACCCTGCGGAGCATGGAGAAGCAGGCCGACATCAAGCTCCGCTAGGCCTGCTTGGTACTTGAATGGAGATCACGATGTCGGCGTACCTGGCACTGATCCACAAGGAGGCAGGAAGCGATTACGGCGTCTCCTTTCCGGACTTTCCGGGATGCATCACGGCGGGGAGTACGCTCGACGAGGCGCGGGCGAATGCGGCCGAAGCGCTCGCCTTCCACATCGAGGGCATGGTCGAGGATGGCGAGGCACTCCCGGCGCCGAGCGCGCTCGAAGCCGTGATGCGGGAGCGCCACAACCGCGACGCCGTCGCGTTCCTCGTGGATGTGCCCGCGCGGCCGGCGAAAGCGGCGCGGGTCAACATCACCCTCCCCGACGACGTACTGCGCGAAATCGACGCCTTCGCCGAGCGCGAGGGCTATACGCGCTCCGGCCTGATCGTGAAGGCGGTGCTCAACGTGCTGTTGGAATTTTCCATCAACGCGCATGAGCGCACCATCCTGCACAAGGCCACGAATGCGATCTGGCGCTACGGCAAGGGCGACGGGCTTACCCTTCTCTATGCGGCGCAACTCGACAGCGCTCGGCTCGCCGAACTCGAGGCCGGCGCCAGGCACGCCCTGCGGGAAGAGCGCCGCCGCACGATGCGGGGCGGCCGGGCGGACAAGGCTGGGCGCGTTGTCGCGGAATCCTAGCCGTTACGATGCAGCGGGAGGGCGATTTCGAGCGCACACGCGCGGCGCCGTTTCGCCACGTCGTCATGATCGTGCAGCCGACCCGCTTTAACGTCGGCCTCGGCGTGCTCGACGGCCGCCATCTCCGAGGGCGTCAAGGACGGCGACTCGACGTCTTCGTCGTGGCTCATGAACCCGATCCTGTTCTTCGGCATGAGTCTACGTTAGCAGTGATTTCGGAAACACCTTTCGGCCGCTCGCAAAGGCGCGGAAATGCCCGTCTTGTTCGCTTCGATTTCAGGAAGGATTTCGGAACAGCCTACTATCGCGTGCTCGGTCACGCAGCCGCAGGACTATGGTCGAGCTTCGAGCTCGCGCAGCTTGGCGAACGCGCTCGGCAAGGGGTGTTCTCCGTCGATGCGGATTTCCATTGGCGCGATCCCGAACGGTCTGGGATCGTAACCTCCGACCACGGGCAAGCCGAGTTGGGCGCCGATCGCGTGAATGTAGCGCTCGGCCTCGGCGCGATTGGCGACGTTCTCGCAATTCAGCAGGGAAGGGTGCACGGGCGTGAGCAGCAGGATCAGCTCGATATTTCGCCGCCTGAGCCAGGACACCACGTTGACGAAGATGTCCTTCCCCGGATCGGACGCCTCCTTGACAAAGGCGGCAATGTTGCAGTGATATGCGCTGGATGGTATGTCCAGTCCCGCTTTCGAGTAATCCATATTGCCGTCGGCGTGAAAGACCAAAACACCATCGAGGTTCTCGCTCCAATTTTCGCCGAAAGTGACGAAATACCGCCAATTCGCCAGCAAGTAATCGCCGTTCACAAGGCTCCGAAGCACGAGGAGCGGGTTTTTGAGAACCTGTGACGAAGCTTCGGCGGGCTCGGGCGGGGGCGCGCCGCGGGCGCCGTTCTTGAAGAACTCCCTGAGCTTCGATTCGTACTCGCCGAAATTCAACCAGTCCTTGCTGTTGTCGGTTTCGAAGAAAAATGGCAAGATGCCGATCACAATTTTTCGCACGCCTGGCTGCTTCCCGATTTCTACGGCGAACACCATCAGCTCGTCTAATTCACCTCCGCCAACCCAGAGATTGCGGAAGGAGCGGCAGTCGGAGAGATAACGCGGAAGCGTCTTCGGGGAGACGCCGTTGATGTGGCTCGAACCGATAGCGTAACACTCCGCGGGGTAGCGCTTCAGAAGCTCCAGCTTGATTTGGCGCTCGCGGGGGATGAAGGCGATGCCGTTCGGAGCGGTCTCCATCTGCGAGACGTAACGCCGCAAGTACAATTTCGTCAGCAAGTTTCTTTGTCCCATGATGACCCCCGAAACGTCCACCTCCGTGTTGAACATGCCGACGGCAAGCAGCGCAAGCGCCGACAACAGCAGCCAGAGCCAAAGCAATTTTCTCTCCTTCGGCATGCGCATCAGGCTGGCCGCTAGAATTGGAAATAGAGGAAACGGGAATCGCTAGCCATGAACAGGACTCCCGTCACGAACATGAGGACGGAGGCCAATGTCCATTGGAGGCAAGGGCGCCAAGCGAGAGCGGCGACCAGCTTTGAGGGCAGCAGTCCGCTCTCGGGCTCGGCAGCGCCGGGGCGGAACAGCTCGTTGCTGTTCGGCAGCATGGTGACGATCGAGAGGAGCAGCGCGAGCCAAACATATTGGCTTCCATCCAGGATCGGCGCGAAGGGAGAGACGGTGCTCAATCCCAGCATGACGGAAGCCATATGTGCGGCGGACGAAAGCGAGCCCGCGCGGAAGAAGACCCAGGCTACGGTGACGGCGGCGGAGGTGAGGAGCCAAGCGAGGAGTCCGTAAAGATTCTTGCCGATGTGGCGCACCGCGATGCACCCTGCTCCGCAATCGCGCCACAGGTGATTGACGACGAGATAAACGCCGTGGAGGCCGCCCCAAATCACGAATGTCCAACCGGCGCCATGCCATAGGCCGCCAAGCAGCATGACGATCATGATATTGCGATATTGTGTGAATGCGCCCCGGCGGCTGCCACCAAGCGGAAAGTAGAGATAGTCGCGCAGAAAGCTCGACAAGGTGATGTGCCAGCGCCGCCAGAAGTCGATGATGCTGCGGGCCTGGTAGGGCGAGGCAAAATTCCTGGGCAGCTCGACGCCGAACATCTTGCCGAGTCCGATGGCCATATCCGTATAACCCGAGAAATCGAAATAAATCTGGAAAGCGAAAGCGATTGCCGCCGACCAGGCGTCCGATGGATGGAGATGGTAGCCGCTGCCGGCGGCGGCAAAGACGGGATTGGCATAGCGGGCGATTCCATCTGCGATGATCGCCTTCTTCACCAACCCTACCGAGAAGATCGACAAACCCAAGAGGAAACCGGAACTGTCGCCCTTGAGGGAGCGCAGCTGTGGCATGATGTTCTTCGCACGGACAATCGGGCCGGCGATCAGTTGGGGGAAGAAGAACACGAAGAGGATGAACTCGAGGAATTTGACCTTTCCCACCTCGCCCCGATAGGAATCGATCAGAAAGGCAATCTTCTGGAAGGTGAAGAAGGAAATGCCGAGAGGAAGGATAATGTCGATATAGGGCGCAGACACGCCCATGACGGCGCGCACGGTATCGCCTATGAAATAATAGTACTTAAAAAAACCAAGATTCGCCAGGTTGATCGCGATGCCGAGCGCGAGCGCTCCCCTGCTCTTCGTCTCTGCAATGCGGTTCCCCAACTTCCAATTGATGCTCGCCAGCACCAGTAGAAAAATGCAGTACTTATAATTCCAGGTTGCATAGAATATGAGCGAGAAGATGATCAGCACGAAGGCCGCCGAGGGCCGGTGCAGTCTTCCCACGATGAGATAAGCTAACGAGCACGCGGGAAGAAAAACAAAAAGGAACTCTACGGAGCTGAATAACATTTGACCTGTCCGGCTTTGCGTACAACGGATGTCCGCTAACGAGCCCGCCGAGGCGATCGCCCGAATGGTGCGGCCGTATCTGCCGTTACGTGGCCGGGTTCTTCTTCGTTTATGGGTTCTGGTGGTGGCTCTTGTTTCTGAGCGTGAGCGAATTGTAGGGACGTAGCGGACGCTAACGCGTCTGCCGCGACTATGCTGGCTCGCCGTCGCCGACTTCGGTCAGTAGGAGATTGCCGTTTTATTTGCTTGTCCCCGTCCCGCGCGCCACCAGCCAGTGCCCACCACGCGTCCCAATGCTTCCGCCATGCTTGCGCAACCGCTCGACTGACGGAAGTGCGCCAGCCTCTTTACGCTGACCTATTATGAATTCCTAGACAAACTGGAGCGGGAGACGGGACTTGAACCCGCGACCCTCACGTTGGCAACGTGATGCTCTACCACTGAGCTACTCCCGCGACCGGGCGCCGATCATAGGCATCGCCTCCTCATTTGCAAGCCCCCAATTGCCCGCAGGCGGGTAAGACCGGCCCGTCCCGGGGGTTGCGGGCAACGCGCGAGCCGCTATGCTAGCTGCCATGCCCGCCAGCCCCGATGAGCTCTTGGCCCGTCTCGCCGAGCTCGGCATCCGCACCACGACCTACGAGCATCCCCCGGTCTTCACCGTCGAGGAGAGCAAGCGCCTGCGCGGGCGCCTCGCGGGCGGGCACTGCAAGAGCCTCTTCGTCAAGGACAAGGCCGACCGGCTCTGGCTCGTGGTGGCGCTCGAGGACCGCCCGGTCGACCTCAAGGGCTTGCGGCACCGGCTGGAGGCCAGGAAGACGCTCTCCTTCGGCTCGGCCGAGCTCCTCATGGCGACCCTCGGCGTGATCCCGGGCGCGGTGACGCCCTTCGGCGTCGTCAACGACAGAGAGGGGCGCGTCACGGTCGTGCTCGAGCGCCGCATGCTGGCGTGCGACCCCCTCAACTACCATCCGCTCGTCAACGACCGCACCACCGCGATCTCGCCCGCGGACCTCGTCAAGTTCCTGCGCGCGACCGGCCACGAGCCGCTGGTGCTCGATTTCGACGACGAGCCGGCAGCGGCCGGCGCCGGCGCCGGGGTTGCTTCCGCGCGCGAAAGCAGCCATTTAGACTGATCGAACGAGCGCCGCGCGGCAGCACGTCCGCGCGCCAGAGGATAAAGAGGCCATGCAGACCTTCGCCAAGGCACAAGGACCCGCCGCCGATGCCGCTCAGGCGCCGCTCATCAAGGATGTCACCGCCGCCAGCTTCATGGCCGACGTGATCGAGGCCTCGCGCACGGTGCCGGTCATCGTCGACCTGTGGGCGCCGTGGTGCGGCCCCTGCAAACAGCTCGGCCCCATGCTCGAGAAGGTGGTGCGCGAGGCCAAGGGCAAGCTGCGCCTTGCCAAGGTCAACATCGACGAGAACCCGCAGATCGCCCAGCAGTTCCGCGTGCAGTCGATCCCCGCGGTCTTCGCGCTGGCGGGCGGTCGCGT